>CAZBMT010000358.1:0-3030 GCA_964492645.1 uncultured Cyanobium sp.
CAAATGCCTGAAGCGAAATTCTACTACGTTTCATCCGGTGTTGGGTACCGCTAACAAATTGTTAGGCACGCCTGAAATTCCTGAAATGACAAACGTCGCAATCGTTGGAGGCAGCAGAGGGATTGGGGAGGCTGTTGCACGACACCTCGTTGCCAAGTCAGAACGAGTATTGTCTGTGTCGCGCTCTGCCTCAAAGTATGGCGAGTGGATTAAGGCTGATGTCTCGACTCTTGAGGGAGTCAATACGGTTGCAGAAGCTGCTGGGGAAGGAGTTCTAGATTCTCTTCTCTACATGGGAGGCACTTGGGAGACAAATGCCTTTACGACATCATACTCATTTGCAAGTTGCTCTGATGAGGACATTGCTAGAGTTCTAAATGTCAATCTCTTGGCACCCATCAGAATCGTAAAGGCACTGCTGCCTGCTTTGAGAAAGTCCAGCAATCCGAAGATCATCTTCATGGGAGCTCTTTCCGGGCGTGACAACTTTCCCAGCAGAGAGGTCGCAAATTCTGCTTCAAAGTTTGGGCTCCGAGGCGTGGTCCACTCATTGCGTGAAGAGCTTCGGCCTGACCGGATATCTGTGACAGTGATCAATCCAGGTAATGTGGGAACTCCAGAGGTTCTCTCGGATCTAACAGAGATTGGAGCTCCCGCAACAGATGCGATTCCGCTTAAAGATCTACTTATGATTATCGACTGCGTTTTGTGCTTATCCCGTCAAACCTGTATCAAGGAGATTGATGTGCCTGCCATGTCCAGCAAGGGTGCCTAACACCACCATGCACCTGAGCCGCCACCGCAAGTTAGTCCCCGTTGCGCGCCGCTCTATGCGGCCAGGTGATGGTGACCGTTCGGCGGCGGAGGGCAACGGTGGCTGGCAAGGCGCTTTCCATGAAGTTCGTCGCGGTCGTTTTGGTGTGCTTCGCTACCGTGGGATGTGGTAGCCCATCGGCGGTCTATCAAAACGTCGAATCCGACGATGGGCGCTGCTGGCGGTGGTGTTTGTCGTCACGGCGCGGGTGGACGTGAAAGCCTGGTGGAACAGCGCGCCGTGGATGGGTGCGACGCAAGAAGGGGAACCGCTGTACCGGAGGTATTTCCGCTGATGGCCGCCACCCTCTGCGCTTGCAAGCCGGTCTGCTTCGCCCTGGTCGAGAGCGTGCAGATGTGCCCAGCAGCGACGGTGCTGTGGCAGCTTCGGGAGCAGGCCCGCACCGCGCGGCTCCGGGCGGCGACGTGGAAAGATCGGATTGAGGGGGAGGCGGCGTGTGAGCAGGGACGATAAGAAACACCGCTACGGCCCCAAGCCCAAGCCTGTTTTGTTCACGAGACCAGCTTCCAGCAACACTCCGATTCCGGTGTGGAGCTATTGAGGTCTTCCTCGAAGGCGGGGACTGAGCAGAGCGGTTGGGTACTGCGACCACTCGGCTGACGCGAAGTCAGTTCGACAACCAAGGCTGTTTGGTACCGCCGAGAAGGCTGGGCAACCCTCTGCGACCGCGAAGTCAGCGGCTAACGACGGACATATTGCGAATCACGCTCTGCACCAACGACTTCGCAAACGATGAACCCAAGAATCCCGAGGAGTAGTCGGTAAACGTATATATACCGACGTTAAAGAAGTACTCGCCGGGCTCGATGCGTCCGCCCATTCCGTTCGGGTACGTGCCTTCACTCCACCCTGTCGATTCTTGCCCATCCTCGCCCGCACTCACCCGTCGGCGAAACATTTGCATGGTGCCCCCCATGATCACTGTGGATCCGCGCATAAAGGTTGTCTCCAGCCCGCCCTCCGAGGTCGCGTTGGCGCCCGCACCCCCGGCGCCCACAGTGAATTCGTACCGCGAAGAGCGCTGCGCATATAACTCGACAACGACCGGGCGGTCGATCCGCACCAGGCATCCGACGCCGATGTGCGAACTGACGAAGTCGTCGATACCACCGAATCCGGACCTAGCGTCCATCGCGAGATTCCCGTCGCGCTCGCCAGTTCTGGATCTGGGCCACTGGCCGCTTGGATCTTGCCAATACCAATTGATATCGTACGGCGGCACTCTCGCAAGGACACCCCGGACCTCCGGTGCAATCGGGAGCGTGAGGACGCCCGACAGTGGCGGTCGGATGAATTCGCTCGATGGCTCCAACTGGTGATCGGGGACGTGTCGCAGCGCTTCAGCTGCGACAGGATGTTGTTGTATCAGCTCGATCAGCGGCGCATTGATCGCCGCCTCGAACTTCTCCAACTCGGCCGCTCGAGCACGTGCGGCCGAGGTCTGCGCGCGCTTGCTCTCAACTATCGCGGTGATCGACTCTTCCACGAGCGCGCGCTGATCGGCCGTCAAGGAATCATCGAAGTTAATCTCAAGATATCTAGTCATGGCTTCCCCTTAGCCGGGATTTCCCAGATGTAGGCCGACATTTTCCAGCCGGGATTTCCCAGATGAGCGTTGACCTCGTCGTCCGGGACATCGTCCGGCTCTCCTGAACACGCATTGTACACCGGCCGCATTCCTGTGTCCAAGGAAAACGGCAAGATCTGAGCGGCCGGGGAGCCGGAGGCTCGTCCCAGCGCCCCGATGCACCTCTTCGGCTTGTCCCTCGGCCCGCCCCCCTGACCTCACGGCAGACCATCCCCATCCTGCCCGGCTCCTTGGTGTTCGATGGGCACCGGAGTTACTGGCCGTAGTCAGTGCGGGGCTCGTATTGCTCTGCCTGATAGCGATAGGGTTCGGTGGCGAGGTTGAGACGTTGGGCATACTCGCCGCGACATTCGTGTTCGGTCTGCTTTGGCTGTTCCCGCGCGCGCGGCGAGCGATGCTCGAATTGTCTGCAAAAAAGGGCTAGCGTTGCAAAGCCGTGGGCGGCCAACGCCCTGAACCGGCTCGCCTCAGACTCGCATTAAAGTGTTGCAGGGGCACGCCGAACAGTCGGCTTCACCTGCCGGCCGCTTGGCGCGGCCGCAGGTAAGCCGGGCGTTATACCGATTCGGAGCATGACGAGAAAAAGTCAAAAACTTGCTGAGATGAA
>CAZBMT010000359.1:0-3025 GCA_964492645.1 uncultured Cyanobium sp.
CAGGCCCCGGCCGCCTCGGCCCGGCGGGCCGCCTCGGCCATCGCCTCGGGCCGGTGGTCGAACAGCTGCACCCCGACGGGACCGGGATCCTGATCGAGGGCCGCCATCTTGGCGCCGCCGTGGCCCAGCTCCAGGGCCGTGGCGTTCACCATCTCCGTGAACAGCAGGGCGTCAGGGGCCCAGCGGCGCACCAGACCACGGAAGATGCCGTCGCTCACCCCCGCCAGGGGCGACTGCAGCACCCGGCAGTGGAGCTGCCGGTCGGTGCCGTTGCCGGCCAGGTGGAGAGGGCCGGTGGGACAGGGATGGGGGGCTGGACTGGGCATGCTGGGGTCACTCTCGGATGCCGAACGCCCTGTGGACGCCGCCGCCGTTCCCCCCTTCCAGCCCGATGGCGCCCCGGAACCGTTTCCCCTCAGCCGTGCCCTGCTGGAGGCGGTGCTGGACGACCGCACCAGCGATCGCTTCGTCTGCCGGCTGATCTGGGAGCGGCTCGGCTACCGACCCGCCGCTGAAGGAGGCTGGCGGGCCGGGGCCGACACTCCGGCCGCCTGGGCCGAGGCCTTCCCCGAGGCGCCGTCGCTGATTGCCGAGCGGCCCGCCAGCGTGCGCCTCACCCGCTCGATCGCCCCCGAGCACAAGCAGCTGCTCAAGCAGCAGCTTGGCTTCGCCGGTTACCGCATCGGCGGCCTCTACCCCCGCCGCACCCGACGGGCCACGGCGGTGAACTGGCTGCTGGCGTACCTGGCCTCCCGCGGAGAGCCGCTGCCGGAGGCGGGACCGACGCCGGAGCTGCTCGACCCTCCCGCCGATCCGGTGGCCGGCCATCCCGGCGATCCGCCGGTGGGTTGAGGCGTCGGTGGCTCTGTAGGGTCTTGTCAACGCATCCGTCGTAAGGAATAAGTCAGATTGGCGCTCCCCGTCGTCGCCGTGATCGGACGCCCCAACGTGGGCAAGTCCACGCTGGTCAACCGGCTCTGCCGCAGCCGTGAGGCCATCGTTCACGACCAGCCCGGTGTGACCCGTGACCGCACCTACCAGGAGGGCTTCTGGGGGGACCGCAGCTTCCGGGTGGTGGACACGGGCGGCCTGGTGTTCGATGACGACAGCGAGTTCCTGCCCGAAATCCGGGAGCAGGCCAACCTGGCCCTGGCCGAGGCGTCGGTGGCGGTGGTGATCGTGGACGGTCAGCAGGGGGTCACCGCCGCCGATGAGTCGATTGCCGAGTGGCTGCGGGGCCAGTCGGTGCCGGTGCTGCTGGGGGTCAACAAGTGCGAGTCGCCCGATCAGGGTCTGGCGATGGCGGCGGAGTTCTGGGGGCTGGGCCTGGGCGAGCCGCACCCGATCTCGGCGATCCATGGCGCCGGCACCGGCGATCTGCTCGACCGGGTGATCAGCTTCCTGCCCGCCACCAGTGACACGGAGGAGGCCGAGCCGATCCAGCTGGCGATCATCGGCCGCCCCAACGTGGGCAAGTCCAGCCTGCTCAATGCCATCTGCGGCGAGAACCGGGCCATCGTCAGCCCGATCCGCGGCACCACCCGCGACACCATCGACACCACCCTCGAGAGAGAGGGGCTCACCTGGAAGCTGATCGACACCGCCGGCATCCGGCGCCGCCGCAGTGTCGACTACGGCCCGGAGTACTTCGGCATCACCCGCAGCTTCAAGGCGATCGAGCGCAGCGATGTCTGCATCCTGGTGATCGATGCCCTCGACGGCGTCACCGAGCAGGACCAGCGCCTGGCGGGCCGGATCGAGGAGGACGGCCGCGCCTGTGCCGTGGTCGTCAACAAGTGGGACGCCATCGAGAAGGACAGCCACACCATGAGCGCCATGGAGAAGGAGCTGCGCGCCAAGCTCTACTTCCTTGACTGGGCTCCGATGCTCTTCACCTCCGCCCTCACCGGCCAGCGGGTGGAGAGCATCTTCGCCATCGCCGCCGTGGCGGTGGAGCAGCACCGCCGCCGGGTGAGCACCTCGGTGGTGAACGAGGTACTGCAGGAGGCCCTGCGCTGGCGCTCGCCCCCCACCACCCGCGGCGGCCGCCAGGGCCGCCTCTACTACGGCACCCAGGTGGCGACCCGTCCCCCCAGCTTCACCCTGTTCGTCAACGACCCCAAGCTGTTCGGCGACACCTATCGCCGCTACGTCGAGCGCCAGATCCGGGAGGCTCTGGGCTTCGAGGGATCGCCGGTGCGGCTCTTCTGGCGCGGCAAGCAGCAGCGGGACGCCGAGAAGGAGCAGGCCCGCCACCAGAGCCGGGGCGGCTGAGGGCGATGGTGACGGCGATGTGGGGGGCGATCCCGGGGGGCCTGGCCTGAATGGACTGGTTGCGGCAACTGCCGATCGGTCAGTACGTCGATGATGGCGAGGGCGACGGCACTGGCGGCCGCGGCAGCTGGCTGCGGCGGCTCGATCCCCGGGTGAAGCTGGTCTGGACTGTGGCGTTCCTGGTGACGCCGATCCTGGCCGGGCCCCTCTGGCGGCTGGCCCTGGTGGGGCTGCTGCTGCTGCTCACCGCCCTCAGCGGTCTGCCCTGGCGCCTCTGGCGGCAGAGCCTGCCCCTGCTGATTGTCCTGGCGCTGCTGGTGGGGCTGCTGGCCGCCCTGCTGCCGGCCGGCGGGGGCGTGCCGGCCAGCCTCCAGCGCCCCCCCACGGAGCTGCGGCTGGCCCCGGCCCCCCCGGGGCGGGCACCCCCGTCGCGGACCGGCCTGCCCTGGGAACTGGTGCGCTGGGGCCCGGTGACGGCCGGGCCTGTGGAGCTGGGCCCCCTGGTGGTCACCCGCCGTTCGGCCGAACTCGGCATCAACGGCGCCACCCTGCTGTTCACCGTCATCCACAGCGCCAACCTGATGCTGCTCTCCACCCCCCCTGAGGAGCTGGTCTGGTCCATCGCCTGGTGGCTGGCCCCCCTGCGGGCCCTGGGCTGGCCCGTGGAGCGCCTGGGCTTCACCCTGCTGCTTTCCCTGCGCTTCCTGCCCCTGGTGCAGGAGGAGCTGCAGAACCTGCTGCGCGCGATCGC
>CAZBMT010000360.1:0-3021 GCA_964492645.1 uncultured Cyanobium sp.
GCTCGGCACCCCTGCCCCGGCAGCACCGGTGGTGAAGAAGCCGGGCACCGGCTCCATGGCCCTCGGTCGGTTCGAACCACGCCAGGAGCTGGTCGGCCTGAGTCAGCAGTGGGCCCGGCTGGCGGCGGCCCAGAAGGGCCTGACCGCCAGCGCCTTCCTGCTGGTGCTCGACGACGGCCGTTTCGCCCAGCTGCAGCCGGACCTGCCCCTGTCGGCGGCCAGTTCCATCAAGGTGCCGATCCTGCTCGCCAGCCTGGAGGATCTCGATGGCGGCAAGCTGCGCTGGAACGAGCCCATGCCCCTCACCAAGGAGGTGGTGGGAGGCGGCGCCGGCTGGATGGCCAGCAAGCCCCTGGGCACCCGCTTCCCCTTCTTCGAGGCCGCCACGGAGATGATCAGGGTGAGCGACAACACCGCCACCAACCTGCTGATCCGCCGACTGGGCGGCAAGACCGCCCTCAACACCCGCTTCCGCAGCCTCGGCCTGACGGCCACGGTGGTGAACAACTGGCTGCCGGATCTCGACGGCACCAACACCACCAGCTCCCGCGATCTCGCCCGCTCCATCGCCCTGGTGGACACCGGCGACAAGCTCACGCCCCGGGCCCGGGACCTGTTCCGCGAGATCATGGGCACCTCCCGCACCAACACATTGATTCCCCTCGGGCTGCTGATGGGCCTGGGCAAGGACTCCTCCGATCCCGACAGCGAACTGCTGCCCGAGGGCATCACCGTCTACAACAAAACCGGCGACATCGGCATCGCCTACTCCGACGCCGCCCTGGTCCAGCTGCCCAGCGGTCAAAGGGCCGTTCTGGCCGTGATGGTGAAGGGTCCCTTCAACGATCCCCGCTCCGCTGAGCTGATCCGCTCGATGGCCGGAGCCGTCACCAGAACCCTCGTCAAACGCTGATGAACGCCCCCATCCGCGCCCTCGTGCTGCCCGCTCTTGGGCTGGCTGCCCTCGGCGGCCCCCTGGGCGCTCCCCTGCTCGCCCAGACCCAGCCCGCCCCAGCGCCGCAGGCATCCCCAGCGCCGCCGCTGCTGCGCCCGGGCACGGTGGCGCCCCTGCCCGGCCGGCTGGATGCCGTGCCGATGGTGAACGACAACAACCCCGAGGTGATCAAGGGGCCCGGCATCCTGCTGTCCACCTTCGATGGCCAGCGGGGTTACGACGGGCGCCCCCTGGGCGTGCCGTCGGCGCACCTGAACGCGGCCGTCAGCGGCCCCTTCGAGCTGTTCAGCCATCACATCTACGCCGGCACGCCCGAAAGCCTCGACTCCACCCTGTGGCTGGCGGTGGTGGCCGCTCCGCGGGGCAGCGTGCCGGTGCAGCTGCGGACCGTGGCGGGCTCCACGGCCCTGTCCCAGTCGGTGGATCCGAACCAGCCGTCGGCCCCCTTCCTGCCCCTGCCGACCCTGATGGAGCAGGGCAGCACGCCGATCTGGGCCGGCCCCGGCAGCCGGGTGGCCACCGAGCTGCTGGCCAGGCAGCGCAGCCCCCTGGTGCCGGAGGGCTGGACCCTGCCGCCGGGGCAGCTGAGCACCCTGATGGTGCTGCCCCTGCCGGTGCGCGGCCTCGATCCCCTGCTCAACGGCCTCAACCTGCAGCTGCGCCTCAACAGCGACGGGCCGGTGGATGTGGCCACCCTGGCCGCCTTCGGCCCCGTGGATCGCCCGCCGGATCCGGCCGTCTGGCAGCGCCTGCTGCAGGGCGGCCTCAGCCCGAAGGAGCACAGCCCCAGCCCCCGGGGGGCCAGCGGGCCGATGATCTACTCCCGTGTCAGCGGCGTCCAGGAGGGCAGCGCCTGGGTGGGGCGGATCACCGATCCGGGCCGGCCGACCCTGTCGGTGAGCCGGGCCCCGATCTCCTGGCCAATCGCGTCCCTGGAGCGGGGCACCCTGGGCACCGGCCAGGTGCAGACCGCCCCCCTGCGCGCCTTCTACCCCGGCACCGCCTGGGCGGCCCACGGCAACTACGGCGTCACCTACGACCTCAGCCTGCCGCTGCGCAACGACACCCCCCGGCCGGTGCAGCTCGCCCTGGCGCTGGAATCGCCGGTCAAGACCGACCAGGCCCTGGGGGGCCTGCGCTTCAACACCACCCCGGCGCGGGCGGTGATGTTCCGGGGCACCGTGGAGGTCAGCGGCCTCGACAACGCGGCGGGCGGACCGGGCGGACGGCGCCGGTTCCACCTGGTGCTGCGGGCCGGCCAGGAGGGTCCGCGCCTGGGTACGGTCAGCCTGCGGCCCGGCCAGGAGCGGCAGCTTCGGGTGCGGCTGATCTACCCGGCCGACGCCACCCCGCCCCAGGTGCTGTCGCTGCTGCCGGTGGTGACGCCGGTGGCCCCGGAGGCAGGTCCGGGGGCGGCCCCAGGGGCGGCTGTGAAACAATCCGGGGCTCCGCCCGCAAGCCGTCCGTGACGCCAACCAGGAAGCGCAGGGTCTTCCCCTTCACCGCCATCGTGGGTCAGGAGGAGATGAAGCTGGCGCTGCTGCTGAACGTGATCGACCCCCGCATCGGCGGGGTGATGATCATGGGCGACCGGGGGACGGGCAAATCGACCACCATCCGGGCCCTCGCCGATCTGCTGCCGGCGATCGACGTCGTGGCGGGGGACCCTTACAACAGCTCCCCCACCGACCCTGACCTGCAGAGCAGCGAGGTGCGCCAGCGGGCCGAGCGGGGCGAACAGCTGCCGGTGGAGGCCCGCCAGGTGCCGATGGTCGACCTGCCGCTGGGGGCCACCGAGGACCGCCTCTGCGGCACGATCGACATCGAGAAGGCCCTCAGCGAGGGCGTGCGCGCCTTCGAGCCGGGGCTGCTGGCCAAGGCCAACCGCGGCCTGCTCTACGTCGATGAGGTCAACCTGCTCGACGACCATCTGGTGGACGTGCTGCTGGATTCGGCCGCCTCGGGCTGGAACACGGTGGAACGGGAAGGCGTGAGCGTGCGGCACCCGGCCCGTTTCGTGCTGATCGGCTCCGGCAACCCGGAGGAAGGGGAGCTGCGGCCCCAGC
>CAZBMT010000361.1:0-3005 GCA_964492645.1 uncultured Cyanobium sp.
CAGCGGGGCACCCGCACCACGAACTGGTTCCAGCTGTGGCCCTCCGGTCCGGGCGCCGCGGGCACCAGGCCCGGCAGGCCCGCCAGTTCCCGCTGGTAGCGCTCGGCGATCGCCCGACGCCGCTCCACCCAGCCGGCCAGGTGGGGCAGCTTCACCAGCAGCACGGCGGCCTGCATGGCATCGAGGCGGCTGTTGTACCCCAGATCGGTGTGCAGGTAGCGGCGGGGCATGCCGTGCACCGCCAGCTCCCGGATCCGCTGGGCCAGCTCGGGATCGCGGCAGACCACCATGCCGCCGTCTCCGGCCGCCCCAAGGTTCTTGGTGGGGAAGAAACTGAAGCAGCCGGCGTCGCCCCAGCCGCCCACCGGCCGTCCGGCCCAGCTGGCGCCGCTGGCCTGGGCGCAGTCCTCGATCACCCGCAGGCCGTGGGCGGTGGCGATGGCCGTGATCCGCTCCATGTCCACCGGCCGGCCGAACAGGTGCACCGGCATCAGGGCCCGGGTGGCGGGGGTGATGGCGGCCTCGATCGCCTCCGGGTCGATCAGGTAGGTGTCCGGGTCCACGTCGACGAACACCGGTGTGGCCCCCACGGCGCTGATCGCCTCGGCGGTGGCGAAGAAGCTGAACGAGCTGGTGATCACCTCGTCGCCGGCGCCGATCCCCAGGGCCCGCAGGGCCAGGACCAGGGCATCGGTGCCGCTGTTGCAACCGATGGCATGGGCCACGCCGCAGGCCTCGGCGAAGGCGCCCTCGAAGCTGCTGATGGTGCTCCCCCCGATGTACTGGCCGCTGCGCAGGACGTCCAGGACGGCCTGGTCGAGGGCGTCTCCGAGCTGGTGCAGTTGCTCGCTGAGACTGAAGGGGGGCACTTGCATGGCGGCAACATTAAGCCTGCGGATCCGACCGCCGCCGCCGGCCCTCCGCAAGATTCAGCCGTCGAACCAGGGGGGCTCGGCGCCGGCCCGCCACTTGATGTTGCAGCCGATCGCCGGCCGCTGCGGTTCCGGCACCGGCCGCCCCTCCAGCAGGGCCGCCAGGGCCGCCCGCAGATCGCGGCCGTGGCAGGGCGCGCCGCCGGGGCGGCTGCCATCCAGCTGGCCCCGGTAGGCGAGGCGATGGGCCGCATCGAAGAGGAAGACGTCCGGGGTGCAGGCGGCCCGGAAGGCCCGGGCCACGCCCTGGTCGGGGTCCTGCAGGTAGGGGAAGGTCCAGCCGCAGGCCTCGGCCTGGGCGGCCATCCCCGCCGGCCCGTCCTGGGGATGGCTGGCGGTGCTGTTGCTGCAGAGGCCGATCAGGCCTGAGCGCCCCTCCAGGTCGCCCTGGAGCCGGGTGAGTTCGGGCTCCACGTGCTTCACGAACGGGCAGTGGGGGCAGAGGAACAGCACCAGCACGGGGCGGCCGGCGAGGGCTTCGGCCTCCAACGGCCCGCCCGTCACGGGCCGCAGCCCGGCCTGCATGGCCTCCAGCGGCAGCGGCGTGCCCAGGGGCAGCATGGTGGAGCTCGTCAGGACCATGGCTGTGCTGCCGCCCTTGCTGCAGAGCGGATGGTGAGACCGGGCAAGGATCATCGCTGCCATCGAGCCCTCGCCGCTGTGCCGCCACCATGTCCGCTGGCGTTGCGTCTGCTCGCCCTGCCGCTTCTGGCGGCCCTGCTCGTCGGCTGTGTGCCCGCCGATCAGCGCCCCAGCGGCCGGGTGTACCCCCTGCCGAGACACCAGCCCAACGACGGTCTCGCCGTGGTGAACCGCCCCGGTGGCGAAGGGCTGCACATCTGGATCGAGACCGACACCGCCCGCCCCGGAGTCTGCCGGCCGCGCTGGCTTCCGGACGCCGCCCGGCTGCGGGGCGGCAACGGCCCGCAGCCCACCAGCTTCGGGCTGGCGCCGCGGCAGGAGTTCTTCCAGGCCCTGGAGCGGGGGAGGGTGCGTCTGGCCCTGCGCCGCCAGATGGAGGCGCTCTGCCGCCAGCGGGCACCCGCCAGCACCTTCCTTTGGCAGCCCCCCCCACGCACCGAGGCCGAGCACCGGCCGCCGCTCCTGCCCCTGCTGGAGGAGCCGGATCTGCTCAGCGACCCGCGGGCGATCCGGCGGGCCGAGAAGCGGCTGCTGGGCCTGCCCCTCACCCCCGACGACCTCGAGGAGCCCGGGGAGCCGGACCACGGCGGCTGGTGACGGCCGCCGCCCCTGCGGCTCAGGCCAGGGCCGCGGCGCCCGCGTAGCCCTCCGGCAGCCGCAGGGACCAGACCTCCGGCCCGGCAGCCCCCGGGACCTGCGGAGCTGGCGGCGTGCCGAACAGTCCCTGTCCCCGGGCCTTGAGGCGCGCCTCCAGTCGGCACCAGGCCTCCAGGAAAGCGGGCTGCCGCTGCTCCCGCGGCAGGCTGCCGATGGCCTCCCATTCCCCCGGCGGCAGACAGCGGCGGGCGATGCCCTGCCACTCCGGCACTGGCCGGTGCTGCTCCACATCCACCCCCACCGGCCGCTGGGGGTGAAAGCCCAGCAGGATCAGGTCTCCGGAATGGGAGACGTTGAAGCGGGGAGCCGGCGGCGGGAGGCGCAGCTCCGGCTTGCCATTGGGGCCCGCCGCCAGCACGAGGCCGGCGGGGTCGCGCCCCAGCCAGCGGCCCAGGATCAGCCGCAGGGCGCCGCGACCGAGCAGGAAGCGCTCGCCATCCCCCTCCCCCCGCAGCCGCCCCAGGCGTTGCCGCTCGCCCGGATCCAGCAGATCCCCCAGGGGGGTGAGCAGGGCCCGGACATCAGGGTCGCGGCGATCGATCAGCAGCAGCAGCGGTGGTCCATCGGACCCGGCGGGGGGCCAGGGCGGCGGCGCCAGGGCCAGGCCGCTCCTGGGCGACCAGCGCCGGGGCACGAGCAGGCGGGGGCCTCCCGCGGGTGGGAGAGAATCGCCGGACTGCATTCCTTCGCCCTCCGGCGGCCTGCTCCCCATGCTCCTTGATCTGCGCGGCAAGAAGGCTCTCGTCACCGGCATCGCCAACAACCGCTCGATCG
>CAZBMT010000362.1:0-3001 GCA_964492645.1 uncultured Cyanobium sp.
CCCCTTCCACCACCCCGTCGTAGTGGCCCCAGGGGCGGTAGATGCGGCGGTGGGCGCGGCTTTCGGGGGCGCCGTCCCGCTCCAGCCGGCCGACGATGCCCTTCACCTCCTGGGCGCGGTCGCGGTGGGCCACGAGCACCACGTCGTCGGTTTCGACCACCACCAGATCCTCGACCCCCAGCCCCACCACCAGCCGGTGCTCACTGCGCAGGTAGCAGTTGCGGCTGCCCTGGTTGATCACCCGGCCGCGCAGCACATTGCCGTCGGCATCCTGCTGGCCCGTTTCCCACAGGGCGCTCCAGCTGCCCACATCGCTCCATTCCGCCTCGAGCGGCAGCACCGATCCCAGGGCCGTCTTCTCCATCACCGCCACATCGAGGGCCACATTCGGGCAGTTGGCGAAGGATTCGCGCTCCAGCCGCAGAAACTCCAGGTCGGCGCTGTCCTGTTCGAGGGCGGCGCGGCAGCAGCTCAGCACCTCAGGCGCAAGCCGCTCGAGTTCGGCGAGCATCACGCTGGCGCGGAACAGGAACATGCCGCTGTTCCAGGTGAAGCGGCCCGTGGCCAGGAAGCCTTCGGCGGTGGCCAGATCGGGCTTCTCCACGAAGCGGGCGATCGGCACCGGAGTTTCGGGGTTGAGGGGTTCGGCGGCCTCGATGTAGCCGTAGCCGGTTTCCGGTGCCGTCGGCACGATGCCGAAGGTCACCAGCCGGCCCGCTTCGGCCGCGGGGATGCCGGCGGCCACGGCGGCGCGGAAGCGTTGGGGCTGGTTGATGACATGATCCGCCGCCAGGATCAGCAGCAGCGGGTCGGCGCCATCGGCGCAGGCCTGCAGGGCCGCCACGGCCACGGCGGGAGCGGTGTTGCGGCCCATCGGCTCGAGGAGGATGCCGGCGGGTTCCACGCCGATCTGGCGCATCTGCTCGGCCACGATGAAGCGGTGGTCTTCGTTGCAGAGCAGCAGGGGAGCCCCAAGGCCCGGCAGGCCCGCGAGGCGTTGATGGGTCTGCTGCAGCAACGTTTCCTCGCCCGTGCCGGCCAGGGGCCAGTACTGCTTGGGATAGCTCGCGCGGGAGAGGGGCCACAGCCGTGTGCCCGTGCCGCCGCAGAGGATCACCGGCACCAGGGGGGTGGCCAGGGGGTGGGATGCCATGGCTGCCGCTGGGGATGCGCTGAAACGTGCCCCCATTCAATCCCGCCGCCTCGGGGGCTGGGCGCTGCCAGGGTCACGTTTCTGGGCGGGACCGCATCCCTGCCATGGTCAGAGATCCAGGAGCCCGGGGGGTGGTGTGAGGCCGATCCAGCCCTCCGCCAGGTTCACCTCCGGCACGATCGCCTCCACGAAGGGGATCAGCAGCCGCCGGCCGCCGTCGCTGAGCTCCACCTCCAGCAGGTCGTTGCCCCCGTGGATCAGGTCGGTGACGGTGCCGATCGACGCCTGGGAGTCCGGCAGCAGCCGCACCTGCAGCCCCACCAGGTCGAGCAGGTGGAACTCCCCCGGCGCCAGGGTGGGCCGGTCGGCGGCCGGCACCAGCAGGTGCTGGCCCACCAGTCCTTCGGCGGCGCTGCGGTCAGCGATGCCCTCCAGGCGCAGCACGAACAGGCTTTTGCCCGGCACGGGCCGGCCGGCCAGCAGCCGCACCGGCCGGGGGGCCCCGCCGCGGGCCTGCAGCCAGCGGCGGCCGGGGCGGGTGAACCGCTCGGGGAAGTCGCTCAGGGGCAGCAGGCGCACCTCCCCACCCATGCCCTGGGCCGCCACGACCCGCCCGACGGCCAGCAGCTCGCCCGGCTCGACCCCTTGCCCCTCGTCGCTGCTGTCGGCCACGGCCTGATCGCTCCCGTCGCGGCGCATCATCGCGTCACGGGCCCAGCGGGGCGCACAGGCGTCGATAATGGCCCCACTTGATGGTCCCTACCAGGGCATCCGCCATGGCCAGCAGCCCGATCCTGCCCGGTTCCACCGTGGTGGTGCGTGATCCCCGCTCGATCTACAACGGCTACCAGGGCTTCGTGCAGCGCATCAGCGGGGCCATGGCCGCCGTGCTGTTCGAGGGCGGCAACTGGGACAAGCTGGTGACCGTGCCGCTCAGCACCCTGGAGCAGGCCTGAGCGCCAGTGCCGCCAGGGCCGCCCTCGCCGCCTGCTGCTCCGCCTCCCGGCGGGAGCCGCCCCGCCCCTCGCCGCTGAGGCCCGCCACCTCCACCCGGCATTCAAAGCGTTCGGGGTCCCCATGCACCCGGCTGCGCTCGTGGCTGCGGTAGGCGGGCAGCCCCTTCCCCTGGCCCTGGCTCCATTCCTGCAGCACCGACTTCCAGTTATGGCGCGCGGGGTCGGCCAGCAGTTCGGCGGCGCTGGCCTGCCAGTGGGGGGCCAGCCAGCGCTGGACGGCCGCCAGGCCGCCCTGGGGGCCGCCCCCCGCCGTGTAGATGGCGCCCACCAGGGCCTCGCAGCACTCGGCCAGCACGGTGGTGCGGCCGGCCCTGTCGCCGGTGGCCATCGGCCCCAGCAGCAGCACCGGCTCCAGTTCGATGCGGCGGGCCAGCTCGCTCAGCCAGCGGTCGGACACCAGCTGGGCCCGCAGGGACGACGTGTCGCCCACGCTCAGGGACGGATGCTCCCGGTGCAGGAACTCGGCGGCCGCCAGCCGCAGCACCGCGTCGCCGAGGAACTCGAGCCGGTCGTGGTGGCGGGGGAGGCCGGTGGAGCTGTGGGTGAGGGCCTCATCGAGGGTGGCCAGGGCGGCCTCGGCGGCGGCCGGATCCGGGGGCAGCAGGCCGGAGGAGGCTTCGAAGCCGAGGCTCTCCAGGAAGGCCAGGAGCTGCTGGCGGCGCTGGGGCGTCATCGCGGGGCAAGGGGGGAAAGCAGGACGTAAGCCGGGTTCTGTTCTCCCCCGCCGGCGGCAGGGGGGGTGATCATCTGTCTGGGACCGCCGTTGCCGGCGGCCTCGAGCGGCGCATGGGCATCGGGACGGGGTCGATGGCCAACCGCTGTCCCTGGGCCT
>CAZBMT010000363.1:0-2993 GCA_964492645.1 uncultured Cyanobium sp.
GTTGGACAGCAGCGGATGGAACATAACGCTGACGCCTTCGCTGAAGTGACCGGAACCGATCAGGACGATGGCTTCCTTGGCGATCGGATCGTTCTCCAGCCAGGGCATCGGGTGGTAGCCGTTGCGGTTGATGGCGGCCAGCTGCTCGGCGGTGTGGCCGAACAGGAAGAAGTTGTCGTCACCGACCCGCTCCCGGATCTCGATGTTGGCCCCGTCGAGGGTGCCGATGGTGAGGGCGCCGTTGAGGGACATCTTCATGTTGCCCGTGCCGGAGGCCTCCATGCCGGCGGTGGAGATCTGCTCGGAGAGATCCACCGCCGGATAGATCTTCTGGCCCAGCTTGACGCTGAAGTTGGGCAGGAAGATCACCCGCAGGCGTCCGTCCATGGCCGGGTCGATGTTGATGATCTCCGCCATGCCCACGATCAGGCGGATGATCAGCTTGGCCATGGCGTAGCCGGGGGCCGCCTTGCCGCCGAAGATCACCGTGCGCGGCGGCAGGTCCTCCCCGGCCCGCAGCCGCAGGTAGCGCTCCACCACCTGCAGGGCGGCCATGTGCTGGCGCTTGTATTCGTGGATCCGCTTCACCTGGACGTCGAACAGGGAGGAGGGATCCACCAGCACGCCGGTGTCCTGGCGGATCGTCGCCGCCAGGCGCTCCTTGGCCTGCTCCCGCACCCCCTGCCAGCGCTCCAGGAAGGCCGCATCGGTGGCCAGGGGCTCGAGCCGGCGCAGCTGATCGAGATGGCGGCACCAGTCGCTGCCGATGGCGTCGTTGAGCAGGGCGGCCAGGGGCGGGTTGGCGACCGCCAGCCAGCGCCGCGGCGTGACGCCGTTGGTGATATTGGTGAAGCGATCCGGCCACACCCGGGCGAAATCGGCGAACAGGTTCTCCTTCAGCAGGCGGCTGTGCAGTTCCGCCACCCCGTTGACCGTGTGGCTGCCCACCACCGCCAGGTGGGCCATGCGCACCTTGCGGTGCGGGCCCTCCTCGATCAGGGACAGCCGCTCCAGCAGCTCCGGCTGGCCGGGGAAGCGGATGCGCAGGGTGCGCAGGAAGCGGGCGTTGATCTCGTAGATGATCTGGAGCTGGCGCGGCAGCAGCTGCTGGAACAGCTCCAGCCCCCAGGCCTCCAGGGCCTCGGGCAGCAGGGTGTGGTTCGTGTAGCTGATGGTGGCGGTGGTGATGCTCCAGGCGGTGTCCCAGTCGACGCCGTGGACGTCGATCAGCAGCCGCATCAGCTCCGCGACGGCGATCGCCGGATGGGTGTCGTTGAGCTGCACCGCGAACTTGCGGTGGAACTCGGTGACCGGCAGTCCCTGCCCCTGCAGGATGCGGAACATGTCCTGCAGGGAGCAGGAGACGAAGAAGATCTGCTGGCTGAGCCGCAGGCGCTTGCCCTGCTCCAGCTCGTCATTGGGGTAGAGCACCTTGGAGAGGGTCTCCGACTGCACCTTGTGCAGCACGGCCCGGGTGTAATCACCGGCATTGAAGGAGGCGAAGTCGAAGGCGTCCGGTGCCTGGGCCGACCACAGCCGCAGGGTGTTGGCCGTGTGGACCCCGTAGCCCAGGATCGGGGTGTCGTAGGCCACGCCGATCACCGTCTGGCCGCCGATCAGCACCGGGTAGCTCCATTCCGGCCGGATCACCTCCCAGGGGTTGCCCCGGGCCAGCCAGGGATCGGTGCTCTCCATCTGGCCGCCGGGGCCGATCTGCTGGCGGAAGATGCCGAACTCGTAGCGGATGCCATAGCCGATGGCCGGCAGCTCGAGCGTGGCCATCGACTCCTGGAAACAGGCCGCGAGCCGGCCCAGGCCGCCGTTGCCCAGGCCCGGCTCCGGCTCCTCCGCCAGCATCTCCTCGAGGGTGAGGCCGAGGGCCTCGCAGGCGGCCCTGGCCTCCTCCCGCAATCCGAGGCTCACCAGGTTGTTCTCCAGGTGGGGGCCCAGCAGGTACTCCGCCGACAGGTAGGTGGCGGTGCGCACGTGCTGGCTGGTGTACGTGTCCGCCGTGTCGACCCAGCTGGTCAGCAGCAGGTCCCGCACAGCCAGCGACAGGCAGACGTAGTGGTCGTGGGGGGTGGCGAGGGAGGCGGACTTGGCCTGGCTGGAGAACAGATGGCGCCGCATCGCCTCCAGGAGGGCCTGGCCCTTGGGCGGGCACGGGGCGGGGGTGGGGCTGGCCATGGGGACGGGCGGCGGTCGGCGTCGTGAACCAGTCCTGGCCTGGGGAGTACGACTGCCGCTGATGCATCGGCTACCAGCTGGCGCACCTTAAGAGTGGCTTCGTTTCCGCCGGCCTGGCTTCAGCCATGCAGCACCTCGTGCCAGGCGGAGCCCATCGGGGTGGGCTCCAGCAGTTCCGCCTCGATCCTCCATTCCAGCTCGCTGTCCACCCCCGTCGGGCCCGAGAAGCTGCCGTTCACCGCCGCGGTGAGGGTGGGTTTGGAGGAGGTGGCCAGGGTGATGTAGCGGTCGTCGATGCTGCCCATGCCGCTGGGGTCGAACCCCCGCCAACCCGCCCCGGGCAGGTAGACCTCGGCCCAGGCGTGCAGGTCGTACTGCTTCGGTGGCGGTTCCACCAGGTGGTAGCCGCTCACGAACCGGGACGGCAGGCCGACGCAGCGGCAGGTCTCGACCATCAGCATCGCCAGGTCGCGGCAGGAGCCGACCCGCTCCTTGAGGGTGCGCCCCGCCGGCCAGGCCGGCCCCACGTGCCGCTGGGTGTACTTGACCCGGTCCTTGATGATCTCCACCAGCTGCTCGAGGAACATCAGCCCCCGCTGGTCGCTGCCCATCAGCGCCTCCTGGGCCAGGTCCACGGCGGCGGGGTCGTGCTGGCCGTTGGGCAGCCAGCCCTCCAGGGAACCCAGCAGATCGCCGTTGAGGTGCCCCACCGGATAGGGCAGCAGCGGCTCCTGGTCCTCCAGGCAGCTGGCCAGGGCCGGGGGCTGCTGGGTCTCCACATCGCTGATCGCCTGCACCCGGAAGTG
>CAZBMT010000364.1:0-2978 GCA_964492645.1 uncultured Cyanobium sp.
TTCGGCTTCCTCACCCGCCGCACCCGCGCCGGCAGCACCGAGGCCGTGCCCGCCTAGGTTTCCCAGGCCAGCGGCGGCCGCCGCCCCTCCGAACCGCGTGCGCCCGATCCGTTTCCTGCTCCCCGGCACCACCGGCCGCCTCCGCGGCGGGGGTTTGCTGGTGGAACTGCAGACCGCCCGGCTCACCTCCCAGCTGACCGCCACCGAAGTGGTCACCTACCGGAAGCGGGAGCCCGACCACCCGTTCCTGGAGGATCTGCTGGCCCGGGAGGCAGCGCCCGGGGAGGCGCTCTGGATCGTCAGCTGGGGGTTTGATGTGCCTCGCCTGCTGCGGCGACTGCGGGGCAGGCCCGTGGCCTACCACGCCCACAGCAGCGGCTACGGGTTTTCGCTGCCGCCCGGGGTGCCGCTGCTGGCGGTGAGCCGCAACACCCTTGGCTACTGGGGCGACCGGGCCCCCCGCAATCCGCTGTTTCTGGTGCCGAACGCGCTCCAGCCCCAGTGGCTGGAGCGGGGCAACCGGGCGGCCCCCGTGGGCTGCGGCCGCCCCATCGACGTCCTCGTGCAGCAGCGCAAGAGCAGCCGGTACCTCCTGGAGCAGCTGGTGCCGGCCCTGCGCCGGCGCGGGTTGCGGGTGGAGGTGCAGAGCGGCTGGGTGGACGATCTGGTGGATCTGTTCAACAGTGCGGCCGTCGTCCTCTACGACTCCGCTGACTACTGGCGCGGGCGGGGGGTGAGCGAGGGTTTCGGCCTGCCGCCCCTGGAGGCGATGGCCTGCGGCTGTGTGGTGTTCAGCAGCCTGAACCACGCCCTGGCCGACAGCCTCGATCCGGGGGTGGTGGGGCATCAGATCGGCTGCGGCAGCCTGGAGCACGATCTGGAGAGGATCCAGGCGGCGGTGGCCGACCCCCAGGACTGGCTGCCGCCGCCGGCCCGGCTCGCCAGCCTGCTGGAGGCCTGCAGCGAGCCGATGCTGCAGGAACGCTGGCATTCGGCCCTGGAGGCCATCGACGCCCACTGGACCCACCTGCTCCAGCAGGGGGCCTCGCCGTTGCGCTCGCCTCCCGTGCTGGCCGTACGGATCGACCAGTGGCGGCGCCGGTTTTCGGCCATGTGGCGATCACTGAACTGACTGGCTGGCGTCGAGGCGGCACTTCTGCCCGCACGGGTACGATTCGCGCAAAAGTCTGACCAGATGTTTCGCAAAAGCCAAACCTTCAGGAGTTTGGTGCGACTTCTGGCCCAATTGCCCCGTCGCCGCAAGCGGGCGCTGATGCGCCTGATCCCACTGGCTATCCTGGCCGGTGTGGCCGATCTGGTGGTCGTGGCCCTGGTGGCCCGCCTGTTCACTGTCGTGGTTGGCGGTGAGAACCGCCCCTCCATCCCCTGGGAAGGTCTGGTTCCGGAAGATCCCCGCGTCAAGGTGGTGATCCTGGTGGTGGCTTTCGTTGCGGCGGCCTGGTTCTCCTCGCTCTCGAAGCTGTTGTTACGGGCCTTCCAGCTGCGGCTCAAGGCCTCGATCTGGCGTGATCTTTCCGACATGGCGCAGCGCAAGTTGATTGCCCAGCCCTATGTCTTTTTTCTCGGCGAGTCGAACTCGGATATCTCTGCCAAGGTGCTGATCAATGTGTCGCGCGTCGCCGACATCGTCGTGCTGCCCCTGTTGCAGTTGGCCAGTGGGGTGTTCGTCATTACCCTGCTCTCCGCCGGCATGCTGATCGTCGGCAAGTTACTGGCAGTTGTGTTGATTTTGGGGCTGCTGGCCGGCTATCTGCTGATCTCCACCGCCATCACTCCCTTCCTGCGCTTCGCCGCCCGGCAGCGGATCCTGCTTGAGGTGCGCACCAATTCGATCCTTTCGGAATCGATGCGCACGATTCTCGATGTTCAGCTCACGGGCTCGGAGCCCTACTTTGAGCGCCACTATCAGCAGGCGGGGCGCGACACAATCCCGTTCATGTGGAAGGCCGATGTCCTGCCGGAGACACCGAGGGCTCTGATCGAACCCCTGGGCATCACCATGATCTTCGCAGCCGGGATGCTGCCTTTGCTCTCGAATCCCGATCCCGGCGCGCTGCTGAAGATCATTCCGTTCCTCGCCACGGTGGCGGTCACCTCCCTCAAGCTCACCCCACCCCTGCAGGACAGCTTCCGGGCCATCACCTCCCTGCGGGCGGGTCTGCCGGACCTGGAGGAGACCCTCAAGCTGATCGAACTGCCCGAGAACCGGCTCACCATCCGCTCCACGGGGGTCCCGAGCCCCGATGGGGTCATGCCCAAGCGTGTGATCCGGCTCAGGAACGTCAGCTACCGCTATCCAGGCACCGATGTGAATGTGCTCCACGACATCTCGATGTCGATTCCCGTCGGCTCCCGCGTTGCCTTCGTCGGCACCACCGGAAGCGGCAAGACCACAACCGCCAACCAGCTGCTCTGCCTGTTGCGTCCCACCAGCGGCACCCTGCAGCTGGATGGCATCGATGTGGATGACGCGGATGTCCCGGCCTGGCAGGCCAACTGCGCCTATGTCCCCCAGGCGATCAATCTCCTCAACGGCAACATCATCGAGAACATCGCCTTCGCCGAGGAGGTCGACGACGTGGATCAGATGCGGGTCTGGGAGGCCCTCCAGGCCGCCCAGCTCGCCGACATCGTCGCCGATCTGCCCCTCGGCCTGTTCACCCCGATCGGTGACAACGGCATTCGGCTGTCCGGAGGCCAGCGCCAACGGCTCGCCCTGGCGCGCGCCTTTTACCGCAACGCCAAGTTTCTGGTGCTGGATGAGGCCACCAGCGCCCTGGACAACCGCACAGAATCGGAGGTGATGGATGCCATTGAAGTGATCGGACGCCGCTGCACCCTGGTGGTGATTGCCCATCGGCTTTCCACTGTGATGCGTTCGGATTGCATCTTCGAATTTGAAGCGGGACGCATCAAGGCCTCTGGAACCTTCGACCAGCTCCGCCAGCGCTCGGATA
>CAZBMT010000365.1:0-2946 GCA_964492645.1 uncultured Cyanobium sp.
CCCACCGCCACAGCCAGGGAGGAGTTCTTGGCCAGGGAGATGTACTGGGTGTTGAGCCCCGGCACGATCACGCGCAGGGACTGGGGCAGAACGATGCGCCGCAGGGTGGCGAACCAATTCAGTCCCAGGGAGGCGGCGGCCTCCCACTGGCCCTTGGGAACGGCGGCGATGCCGCCCCGCACCACTTCGGCGATGAAGGCACCGGAGTAGACGATGAGGCCGGTGAGCAGGGCGCCGAATTCGACGCTCAGCAGCAGCGGCGCCTGCCAGACCCCGTTGATGAGCGTGGGCCCCAGCCAGCGCAGGCCCTCGCCGAACCCGGCGATGTAGAGGCCTGATTTGGCCAGCACCACGCCTGGGAGCTGGATCGCCGCCTCACCGTTGGGCAGGGTGAGGAAGACGACGAAATACCAGAACACCAGCTGCAGCAGCAGGGGGATGTTGCGCACCACCTCCACGTAGACCCGCGCCAGCCGCCGCAGCAGGCCGTTGTGGCTGAAGGAGGCCATCCCCACCAGGGTGCCCAGCAGGGTGGCCCCCACCAGACCCACCAGCACCGCCCGGATCGTGTTGACCAGACCGGCGGCCAGGGCGCGCCAGTAGGGCAGCTGGGCATTGAACGGAATCACCGATTCCGAGATGTCGAAGCCGGCGGGCTGCTGCAGCCAGCGCCAGCTCAGCAGCAGGCCGGCGGCGGTGAGGTTGCGCACCAGATTGCCCAGCAGGAAGGCGATCAGCAGCAGGACCAGCAGACCCACCACCGCCTGCACCAGCCAGGGCAGGATGCGGCGGTCACGCCACCAGGGCGGCACCGGCGCCATCAACGGAAGGGGGGCGAGTAGATCAGGCCGCCGTCCTTCCACTGGCGGTTGAGGCCCCGGTCGAGCTTGAGGGCGGAGGCGGGCCCCACATTGCGATCGAAGATCTCGCCGTAGTTGCCCACGGCCTTCACCGCCTTGACCACGAAGTCCGGCGGCAGGCCGAGCTGCTTGCCGAAGTCTCCCTCCACCCCGAGGAAGCGGCGCAGGTCGGCCTGGTTGGTGTTGGCCTTGGCCTCGGCCAGCTTGGCGTCGACGTTCGCCTGGGTGATGCCGCTCTCCTCGGCCTGCATCAGCCCGTAGACGATCCAGCGCACCGCATCGGCCCAGGCGGGATCGCCGTTGGTGGTGGCGGGGGTGAGGGGCTCCTTGCTCATCACCACCGGCAGCAGGGTGTGCTCGTCGGGTTTGGGGAAGCTGGTGCGCTTGCCCGCCAGCTGGGAGCGGTCGCTGGTGACGGCCACGCAGCGGTCGCCGAGGTAGGCGGCGAAGGTCTGGTCGCTGGTCTGGAACTTCAGCGGCGTATAGGGAATGTTCTGCTCCCGCATGCGGTCGGCCAGGTTGAGCTCGGTGGTGGTGCCGCTTTCGACGCAGATCGGCTTGCCGGCCAGGCCCTTGAGGTCCTTGATGCCGCTGGCCACGGGCACCAGCACCCCCTGGCCGTCATAGAAGGTGGTGGGGGCGAAGCTGAGGCCGTTGCCCCCGGCCGCATCGCGGCTCAGGGTCATGGTGGTGTTGCGCGAGAGCAGGTCCACCTCGCCGCTGGCCAGGGCGGCGAAGCGCTCGCTGGAGTTCAGGTCGCGGTATTCCACCTTCTCGGGATCCCCCAGCACGGCGGCGGCCACCGCCTTGCAGACATCGACATCGAGGCCCAGGTACTTGCCGTCGGGGCCCACGAAGCTGAAGCCGGGCAACTTGCCCTCCACCCCGCAGATCAGCTTGCCCCGCCCCGTGATCGTGGAGAGCTTCTGGCTCTGCACGCCGCCACCATCGCCGGCGCAACCGGCCAGCAGGCCGGCGGCACAGAGGGAAACCACCAGGGAGCGGGTCCGGTTCCGGAACATGCCTGCGACTTGAAGGTGGCCGCATTGTTGCAGGTGCGGGCCGGTGCAGGTAGGCCCTGTGGAACCTCCTCAGCGGAAGGGGGGTGCGATGTGCAGGCCGCCCTTGTTCCAAAGCCGGTTGAGGCCCCGCTCCAGGCCCAGGGGGGTGGCGCGGCCCAGGTGCCGCTCGAACAGCTCGCCGTAGTGGCCCACCGCCTTCACCACCCGCACCGTGAAATCGGCGGGCAGTCCCAGCTGGCGGCCGAAATCCCCTTCGATCCCAAAGAAGCGGCGCGCCTCGGCCTGGCTTGGGTCCCGCCGGGCCGCGGCGAGGCGGGACTCGATGTTGGCCTGGGAGAGGCCGCTCTCCTCTGCCTGGACCAGGGTGTGGCTGATCCAGCGCACCGCATCGGCCCAGGCCGGATCGGCCTGGATCGTCACCTTGGCGCTGGGCTCCTTGCTGAGCAGCTCGGGGAGCAGGACGTGGGCGGCGGGATTCTGGAAGCCGCTGCGCTTGGCCGCCAGCAGGGAGCTGTCGCTGGTGATGGCGGCGCAGCGCCCCTGCTCGTAGGCCGGATAGGCCTGCTCGCCCGACTGGAAGCGCAGCGGCTGGTAGGCGACCCCCAGCTCCCGCATGCGATCGGCCAGGTTGAGCTCGGTGTTGGTGCCGCTCTCGACGCAGATCGGCTTGCCCGCCAGCTGCCGCAGGCTGCGGATGCCGCTGGCCGCGGGCACCATCACGCCCTGGCCGTCATAGAAGAACACCGGGCCGAAGCTGAGCGCATTGCCGCCGGGGGCGTCGCGGCTGAGGGTGTGGGTGGAGCTGATCGAGAGCAGGTCCACCTCGCCGCTGCCCAGGGCCACGAAGCGCTCCCCCGCGGTCACCGGCCGGAACTCCACCTTGGTGGGGTCCCCGAGCACGGCGGCGGCCACGGCCCGGCAGAAATCGGCGTCGATGCCCACGAAGGCTCCGCCTGGGCCCACCGTGCTGAAACCGGGCACCGCCCCATCCACGGCGCAGACCAGCCGTCCCCGCTCGCGGATCTTGGCCATGGTGGGGCTGCCGGGGGCGTCGTTGCCGGCGG
>CAZBMT010000366.1:0-2938 GCA_964492645.1 uncultured Cyanobium sp.
CCGGTGCCCATGGCCAGCACGTACACGATCAGAACCGCCAGCAGAAAGTTGCCCAGGGTCACCTCGGAACCGAACCATTCGCCGATGGGGATGAGGGCCAGATCCTGGGGGTTGTCGAACGCCCGGATCACCAGCAGCGCGGCGACCAGGAGGTAGGCCGGGCGGATCAGACGCGTCTCCAGCAACTGCATCTGCTGTGGCTGGACGAAACGGCCCAGCAGCAGGTGAATCCCCCCCACTCCAAGCCAGCCCAGGTAGAGGAAAAGTCCGAGCAGCACCAGGCCGAAGGGCTGGCCGGCCAGGGCCAGCGCCACGGACGACAGGCTGAGCAGGCCGATGATCCCCACCCCGCGCCGGCTGGCCAGGGCAAAGCGGGGGGCCAGACGGCGGCACAGCGCTCCCTGGCCGAGGAACACCACCAGCAGCACGATCACCTGCACGCGCACCTCCATGCGCTGCAGGTAGCCGAACCAGCCACCGATCTCCAGCAGCAGCTGGTTCATCAGCTCCTCCCCCCGCTCAGGAGCTCCACCATCCCCTCCAGGGCGTCCTGCTGGCCCAGATCATCGAACAGGTAGCGGGTGAGCAGGGTCTGCCATCCCTGCCGCTGGCTCTTGCTGCTCCGCTCGATCAGCCGGATCGTCGAGCGCCGCAGTGACTGCTGCCGCCCCTCCACCATGGCCGCCACCACCGACGAACTGCTCACCGCCGGCGCCACCTCCCGGTTCACCGGCAGCACGTACTGGCTGCGCTGCAGCATGTCCCGCTGGTGCAGGGGGCTGATGGCGAATCGGGCCAGGGCCAGGGCCAGCTGGCGCTGGACCGGACTGGAATTGACGCCGAAGGCGAGGATCCGCTCCCGCGTGATCGGACTGGCGGCACCGTAGGGCCCTGACGGCAGCGGGGCTACGCCGAGGTTGTTGCCCAGGCGCGAGCGGAGCCGGGTGAGGTTGATGCTGCGGCAGGGAATCCAGTCGAGGGCACCGGCCATCAGCTCCTTGAGCAGTTCCGTCTCGGTGGGGTACACGGTGACGTGCTGTTGCTGGTCGGCCATGCGCAGCCACGCCAGCCAGCCCCGCAGCCCCTGCCGGGTCTCCGGGGTCGCCGGCTGCCCGGCCAGCAGGGCGCTGACCGCGTCGATCGCCCCGAGGGGGCCCAGGGTCCAGGCCAGGCTGACCGCATCGAGGGACAGACCCACCTCCATCCCCTTGGCGCTGAAGGCCAGCAGTTCCTGGAGGCTGCTTGGGCTGCGCCTGACGCGGCGCCGATCGAAACAGGCCACCTGGGGCTGGAGCTCCAGGGGGATGCCCGTCAGGGTGCCGTCCCTGCGCCGCACCCGCACCACCGAACCCGCATCCAGCTGGTCCAGCGCCACGGCTGGGAAGGACACGGTGCTGATGAGCCGCTCCCGGGCCAGCTCCTGGGCCGTGGATTCGTTCACCAGCAGCAGATCGGGGCTCAGACCGGTGCGGTTGCGGAAGAGAAGTTCGTTGCGCAGGCTCTCCTCGGGAAAGACCTCCACCTGCAGCCGCACCCTGGGCTGGAGGGTGCGGAAGGTGGCCTGGAGCAGGGCTGTGCGCGTCCTGATCTCCTTCTGCAGTTCGGTGTCCAGGGCCTCCTGGCTGACCCCAACGGCGATGTAGAGGGTGCCCTCAAGGGGCCGCAGCATCGGCTGCAGCGGCCGCCCCTGGCAGCCCCCCAGGGTGGCCAGCAGGGGGATGGCGAGGCCCGCCGCCAGCACCCGGATGGCGGTCCGGCATCGCCCCTGGCCAGGCGGGGTGGGGGAGCGGCGGCGGAAGGGAATCACCTGGGGAGGTTAGGGGCCTTCCCCGTGCCGGGCCCGCAGGGCCATGGCCGCAGCCGCTCAGTCCTCGGGGTAGAGCAGTTCGGCGAGTTCGTCGGGATCCACGTCGTAGACGCGGGCCAGGGTGGTCTCGATGGCGCTTGTCACCACATCGGGCAGGAAGCGCATCGCGTTCAGGGCATCGTCGGCGATGTCATCGGTCAGGAGTTTGTCGCCCCCCAGCTTCTCGTCGTTGATCACGGCCATCACCCAGCTCTGGTAGGCGGTGACGAGATCGGCGAACTCGAGCTCAGGATCGTTCAGGTCGAGGGCCATCGGGCGTCTCCACGGACGGTCGTTGCCCCTGCAGTTTGCCGCCTGGCCATCAGGATGGGCCGATGGATCAGGAACCCCTGCCATCGGTGGCCTCCCTCCAGGGCACCCTGTTCGACTTCGCCATCGCCGAGCTGGTGCGCCAGCACCGGCAGAGCTTCCCGCCCCTGTGGACGGCGGAGAGCTGGGCCAAGCTGCTCATCTGGCTGGCCCTCAGCTGCGGCTGTTCCGGCGATACCCAGGCCCTGGAGGCCTTCGCGGTGGCCCTCGGGCCGGCTCTCACGGCCCGCATGCGGCGGCTGTTCTTCGAGCGGGAGCTGCCCGACCTCAACCTGCGGCTGATGGCCGATCCGGCCGAACGGCAGGTGCTGGTGCTGCCGCTGGAGGCCGGGCCTGCCCCTGTTGGCGGTCCCCCGGAGGCGATCGCTGCGGAGCGGGTGGCCGCTGCCCTTGAGGCGGTGGGCCTCAGCCCCCTGGTGTCGCCCGATCGACTCCGCTGGCAGTCGCTGGAGGCGCTGGTTGCCGTGCCCTGGCGGCGCGGGCAGGGCTGAGGCCGCCGCAGCCGCGCCGCAGACGGCACCTCCGGAGGACTCCGGGGCTCCGTTCTAGGTTCCAGGGTCGAGTGGACCCGGGCGTGGATGCGGCTGATCGGCAGCTTCGAGGATCCCGGCTATCTGGCCCTGGCCGAGGCGGCGCTGGCCTTCTTCGACCGCCGCACCGACCTGCAGCGGCGCGGGATCGCCTTCTCCCACGGCGGGGGCGACGCCCCCGGCAAGGTCTCCACCGACATCAGCCTGGTGTGGATCGACCGCTCCGACCCCG
>CAZBMT010000367.1:0-2912 GCA_964492645.1 uncultured Cyanobium sp.
GTCCAGCTGATGTGGCTGCGGTCGCCACGGCACTGGCCCCGCTTGGTGACGAAGTTGTAGATGCCGCCCTTGCCGTTCTCATCGCCCGCGTACCAGTTCTGGACAGTGGAGTACTTGATCGAGGCGTCATCGAGGGCCACCAGCTCCACAACGGCGGCGTGCAGCTGGTTGGTGTCGAACATCGGGGCGGTGCAGCCCTCCAGGTAGCTCACCGATGCCCCTTCCTCCGCCACGATCAGGGTGCGCTCGAACTGGCCGGTGTCGCCGGAGTTGATGCGGAAGTAGGTGGAGAGCTCCATCGGGCACTCCACGCCCTTCGGGATGAACACGAAGGAGCCGTCGCTGAACACCGCCGAGTTGAGGGCGGCGAAGAAGTTGTCGTTGCCGGGCACCACCGTGCCGAGATAGGCCTCGATCAGGTCGGGGTGGTCCTTGACCGCCTCGCTGATCGAGCAGAAGATCACGCCGTGCTCCGCCAGCTTCTCCCGGTAGGTGGTGGCGATCGAGACGCTGTCGAACACCGCATCCACGGCCACGTTGGAGAGGCGCTTCTGCTCGCTCAGGGGGATGCCGAGCTTGTCGAAGGTCTCCAGCAGCTTCGGATCCACCTCATCGAGGCTGGCCTTCTTCTCCTGCTGCTTGGGCGCCGCGTAATAGATGATGTCCTGGTAATCGATCGGCGGGTGGCCCAGGGTCGCCCAGTCGGGCTCCTCCATCTGCAGCCACTGGTGGAAAGCCCGCAGGCGGAAATCGAGCAGGAAGGCCGGCTCCTGTTTCTTGGCCGAGATCAGCCGCACCACGTCCTCACTGAGGCCCTTGGCGATCTTCTCGGTTTCGATGTCGGTGACGAAGCCGTACTTGTACGGCTGGCTCACCAGATCGCCGACGGTTGCGCTGCTCGCCATGGAGAAAAGGGCCGGTTCAGCCGGCGGTGAGGGACTGGACGTCTTCGAGGCTGATGGTCTGGAGCTCACCCCGGAAGGGGTTGTCCTCAGTGAGGAAGAGCATGCAGTGGCATTCCTTGCGCTCCCGCATCGGCACGCAGGGGCAGTTCCAGAACGCCTGGGCCACCTCGGCCTCCTTGTCCTCGTAGTGGCGGCAGGGACAGAGGGCGCCTCCCAGCTCGTCTTTATGCCGGGCCAGGCCCTCCAGCACCACGGCGGTGACCCCCGGATCGCTGCAGAAGTAGGTGCCGGTGCGCTGGGCGTAGGTTTCCGCGAAACGGCGGATCACCTCGAGGCTTTCGGCACCGGCTGCGGGGGTCGTCGAGGTGGAGGCGTCGGTCATGGGCAGAGCGTCGGGTTACGCGCACCGGTGGATCGAGTAACGAAACACTTCGGTTTCGTTACTCCGGGAGCCTAGGGCACGGGCGTGGTCCGTTGACGGCATGGAAAGGTCATTGTGACGCCCCGGCGGGCACCACCGCCCACCCCCAATCCCCCGATGTGCGTGGCATCGTGTTTTGGTCAGATGCCCGACATGAGCGCCCCCGCCCAGTCCCGCGGCCTCCCGGCCGGTCCCGCCGAGGGAAGCCACCCCACCCGGGATGCGGCCCTGTCGGTGCTGCTGCGCAAAGGTGAGGCGACGGCCGGTCAGCTGGCAGCTGCGCTCGGGGTATCCGTCCAGGTGATGCGCCGCCACCTGCGCAGCCTCGAGGACGATGGTCTGGTGGAGGCCTGCGCCCCCCACGAGGGCCCCGGCCGGCCCAGCAACGTCTGGCACCTCACCGCCGAGGGCCAGGGCCGCTTCCCCGACGGCAGCGAGACCTTCGCCCTCGGCCTGCTCCACACCCTCACCGAAAGCCTGCCGGCCGACACCCTGGAGCTGGTGCTGCGCCAGCAGGCCGAGGAGAAGGCGGCCGACTACCGCCGCCAGATCGGCAGCGGCCCCCTGGCCCAGCGGATCGAGCGCCTGGTGGAGCTGCGCCGCAAGGAGGGCTATGTGGCCGAATGCCGCTGCGACGACGACCCCGCCCCCACCGGCGATGAAGGGCCCGCCTGGGTCATCAGCGAGTTCCACTGCTCCGTGATGCGCATCGCCGAGCAGTACCCGGTGGTCTGCGACCAGGAGCTGCGCCTGATCCGCCACACCTTCCCCGACTGCGCCGTCGAGCGCGTCCACTGGCGCCTGGAGGGGGGCCACAGCTGCGGCTTCCGCATCGCGCCCGTCAACGGCAGCCCCATGGCCGCCGGCCCCTCACCGGCCCCCTGAGCCGTGCTCAGCCCTGAGGAGCTGCAGGAGCTGGAGGCCACCCTGCTGCCCACCCTGGAGCGCCACCACCTGCGACTCCTGGCCCATGGCCTGCGCACCCTCCAGGCCATCGCCGGCCAACGCAGCGGTGAGCTCCCGCCGGAGGCGGCGGTGGCGGCCTGGGCCGCCGCCCAGCCGCTGATCGCCGCCGATGCCGGCTTCGAGCAGGCCTTCCTCACCCAGATGGGCCACGTGGCCGCCCAGCTGGCGGCCATCGCCACCGCCGCCGGCCGGGAACCCCTCGCCCTCGACCTGACCGACCTGATCCAATGGGCCACCGGCGAGGCAGACCGGCGCCTCAGGCCCCCGGCAGACGCACCAGGCCCGCCACCAGGCTGACCCCGGCCAGGGCGGCGGCGGCGGCCAGCGCCCCCCGCCAGCCGGGCCGGTCCCCCTCCAGGGCCGCCAGGGGCAGGGCCATGACCGGCGCCGTCGACAGCAGGGCCACGGCAAGGCCCCCCGGCAGGCCCGCCAGGGCGGTCTGCTGCAGGGCGATGCCGGCGCTGGTGCCCAGCAGGGTTGCGGCGAGCGCCAGGGGCCAGCGGCGCCCGGCCGGCCGGGGTCCCTGGGCGGCCCTCGGCAGGCCCCGCAGCAGCGGCAGCATCACCAGCGCCGCCGCCGCCAGCCGCAGGGCGGCCGCCTGCAGCGGCTCCGGCCCGCCG
>CAZBMT010000368.1:0-2909 GCA_964492645.1 uncultured Cyanobium sp.
CACCTGGCAGCACATCCGCGCCCTGCGGGCCCTGGGCCTGGCCAGGAAGGTGCGCGTCACCCCTGGCTTCGGCAGTCGGGCCGACGCGGCCGCCGGCGCCTGAAGCCAGGACAGCCGCCTGAATCAGCGCTCGGCCGGGTCCGCCGCGGCAGGGATCGCCGCGCCGATCTCACGGCGGATGGCGGCGGCGAGGTCGTCGGCGGCGGCGTCCTCGCCCTGCCCCTCGAGCCGGCGGGCCCGCTGCCGCAGCACCTCCAGGAACCGGTCCGGGCCCAGCTCCTCCTCCCCCGCCGCCCCCAGGGCCGCCAGGGTGCGGCGCAGCTCGGGCAGCTCGGCGTCGAGCTCCACCGCCGTGTAGTCGCGCTGGCCGGCGATCACCTCGGCGAAGCGCTCCCTCCGCTGGCGCTTCGGCACCGGATAGGCCGCCATCAGCCGGTCGCGACAGTCGCGCCAGGGCCGGCCGGCGGTGAGCAGCTGGGCGAGGGCGGCGCTGAGTCCCGCGGCCTCCGCCTCCCCGATGCGCAGATCGAAGCTGGCCGGCGGCTGGCGGAAGCCCACGAACACCTCGAGCAGGGCCCCGGGGCCCAGCACCCGCTGCTGCTCATCCCGCACCGGCAGGGCCGAGCAGCACAGTGCCTCGGAGAGTTCGGCAAGGGCCGCCAGCAGGCAGCGGGCCGCGGCCGGCTCCAGCCGCCCCCCGGGGGCCTGGGCTTCGAGCCACAGGTTGACATTGCCCAGGGCCAGGAACACCTCCGGGCCGGGGGAGGCCAGCTTGCCGTTGCGCAGCATCGAGAGCTGGGAGTTGTGCACCCGACCCAGGTCGAGGGTCTCGGCGAGCACGGGAAGAACCCGGTGGGACCAGCCGTTGCGCTCGTGCCAGACCCGGATCAGGTGGGCGAAGGCGACACGGCCAGATACGAGTTCGTCTCGATACCCCACCCGATCAGGATTCGTATTGCTACCATCTTAATCACCCACCCGGAGCCCGGTCCTTCATGGCCGTCACCCCCCTCTCCCGCCCCGCCGTCCAGCCAGGCGCCCCATCCGGCGACCGCCGCGATGTCGGCACCAAAGCCCGCCACACCCGCCGCCCCGCCACCATCAACCAGGGACCCGATTCCGTCATCAGGGCCCGGGCCTTGCACGAGCCCCGCCGCGGCGAACCCCGGGGCGTCTCCCCCAAGGGCACCCGCTGGGGCACGATCGGCTTCATGGTCGTGATCCACGTCCTGGCGGTGGTGGCCCTGCTGCCCCGCTTCTGGAGCCTGGAGGCCGTCGCTGCGCTGCTGGTGATGTACTGGGTCACCGCCTGCCTCGGCGTCACGATCGGCTACCACCGCCTGCTCAGCCACCGCTCCTTCCGCGTTCCCCTCTGGCTGGAGCGCTTCTTCGCCACCTGCGGCGCCCTCAGCTGCCAGCACGGCCCGATCGACTGGGTCGGCCTGCACCGCCACCACCACAAGTTTTCGGATACGGAAGCGGATCACCACGACAGCAACAAGGGCTTCTGGTGGTCCCACATGGCCTGGATGTTCGAGGAGATTCCCGCCATGGCCGCCGTGCCCCGGCTCACGGGCGACCTGGCGACCGACCCCTATTACCGCTGGCTGAACCACAGCTTCCTGCTGCTCCAGGTGCCCCTGGGCCTGCTGCTCTTCTGGATCGGCAGCGTCACCGGTGCCGGCGGCTGGGCCCTGGTGCTGTGGGGCATTCCCCTGCGCCTGGTGATCGTCTACCAGTGCACCTGGCTGGTGAACTCGGCCACCCACATGTGGGGTGAGGCCGTCCACGACAGCGGCGACAAGTCGAAGAACAACCCCTGGGTCGCGGCGCTGACCTTCGGTGAGGGCTGGCACAACAACCACCACGCCTTCCCCCATTCGGCCCGCCACGGCTTCGGTCCCCGCCAGTTCGACCTCACCTGGCAGCACATCCGCCTGATGCGCGCCCTGGGCCTGGCCACCCGGGTCCGTCTGCCCCGCGCCGCGGCCCCCACCGGGTCCGTGTCGTAGGCTGATCGATCGGATTTCAGATGGCTCAGCCGGGGCGTTGTCATGGTCAAGAAGCGTGTGCAGGTGGTCCTGAGCGAGGACATCCTTTCCCTGGGCAAAGACGGGGATCTGGTGGATGTCGCTCCCGGCTACGCCCGTAACTACCTCCTGCCCACCGGCAAGGCCCTGGCCGTCACGGCTGCGGTGCTGCGCCAGGTGGAGCACCGCCGGGCCAAGGAGGCGGAGCGCCAGGCGGCCCTGAAGGCCGAGGCGGTCGCCTTCCGCACCGCCCTCGACACCATCGGCCGCTTCACGGTCAAGAAGCAGACCGGCGGCGACGATGTCCTCTTCGGCACCGTCACCAACGGCGACGTGGCCGAGGCCATCGAGGCGGCCACCAAGAAGGAGGTCGACCGCCGCTCCATCACCGTTCCCGAGATCCACCGCACCGGCTCCTACAAGGTGCAGGTCAAGCTGCACCCCGAGGTCGTGGCCGACGTCAACCTGGAAGTGGTCAGCTACTGATCGGCCAGCCACGAACCGATTGTTTCCGCTCCGGGCGCCAGAGTGATCCCCCTCACCGGCGCCCGATCCCGACCGATCCGGCCTTCTGTTCCGTGAGTCGCGTTCTGGAGTCCCGTCCATGGTGAGCGTGCCCCTGGCTGGTTCCGACCCACCCCGGCCCGACGGTCCAAGACCGGCCAGGCGCGAGGAGCAGGCCGGCTTCGAAGCCCTGCCCGACACCGTTCCGCCCCAGAACCTGGAGGCGGAGGAATCGGTGCTGGGCGGCATCCTTCTCGATCCCGACGCCATCGGCCGGGTCGCCGACGTGCTGCGGCCCGAGGCCTTCTACCTCGGCGCCCACCGCGAGATCTACCGCACCGCCCTGATGCTGCACAGCCAGGGCAAGCCCACCGA
>CAZBMT010000369.1:0-2899 GCA_964492645.1 uncultured Cyanobium sp.
ATGGAGCTGGCCGCCATCCACGCCCAGGGGGGCGTGCTGCAGGTGGCGGAGATCGCCCAGCGTCAGGGCATCCCTGACCGCTATCTGGAGCAGATGCTCGCCAGCCTGCGCCGCGGCCAGATCCTGCGCAGCATCCGCGGGCCTAAGGGGGGCTACCAGCTGGCCCGGCCGCCGGCCGAGATCCGGGTCGATGACATCGTCAGCTGTCTGGAGGGAGATGTGCCGCCCCGCGGCGGCGGCGAGAGCACCAGCCCGGAGTTCGAGGTGCTGGGCCGGCTGGAGGAACGGCTTGAGGAGGCCCGTCGCGCCATCCTTTCGGGCACCACCCTGCAGGACCTGCTCGACCAGCGGGACCACTTGGCCCAGGCGCAGGGGATGTACTTCATCTGAGCGGACCGCTGAGCAGGCCGGACAGGTCCGTTAAATAGGCCACATTGCCGATGGGAAATGTGAGGTATGGTGCTGGGGTCCCTGCAGGCTCCCCATGTGCTGTTGTCGGCGAATGCCTGTCGCCAGCCGAACGCTGGCTGTCCGCCCTGTCCTGAACCCCTCCACCCCATCGCTGACCGCCTGCGGCCATGACCACCTCACGCACGCCCCAGACCCTCCGCCTCACGCTCCTGCCCCATGACGTCCTGCCCGACGGACTTCACTGGAAGATCCAGGACGGCTACATCCGCACCGCCTCCCACGACGAGGAGGGTGAATCCTTCACCCTCGGCCTCTGGGGACCGGGTGACTGGGTGACCAACGCCTACTCCACCCTGCGTCCGGTGGAGATCCAGTGCCTGTCAACGGTGGTGGTGGAGCAGGGCCATCCCAGCGAAGCTGAGATCCTGGCCTTCCTGCATCACCAGATCCGCAACACCGAAGAGCTGTTCGAAATCAACCGGGTCCGCGGCGCCGACTCACGGCTGCTGCGGTTGCTGCGCTGGATCGGCATCCGCTTCGGGCAGGTGAGCAGCCGGGGCTACCGGCTTTCGCTGCGGGACATGAACCTCACCCATCAGGCCCTGGCGGAGATCTGCGGTCTCACCCGGGTGACGGTCACCAAGACCCTCAACCATTTCAAGCGACTCGGCCTGCTGCATCAGGTGAGCGACACCGACCTGATGGTCAGCATCCCCTGAGCCCGCCGACGCGGTTCAGCGCCAACGTCTCGGCGCCTCATTTCCAGCCCCCATCCCTTTCACCCATCCCCACCATCATGGCCGCCCAGTACTTCCGCTCCAGGCTCAGTGAGCCCCAGCCCCAGCGCTTCACCCTCGTCTTCCGTAACGGTGAGCTGCTGCGTCACCAGGATCCCCTGGCCGTGGCCCAGTACCTCGCCGATGCCCGTCTGGCGGAGGTTCATTCCGAACCTCTGCGGCGCCGGGTCGCCTCGGCTCAGATCGAATAATCCGCCTCGAAGGCGTGGGCCTGGCGGCTGATCACATGCAGTCGGTCGCCGGGCTTGAGGTTGGCGTAGTCGACCTCTTCGCGGGGGAACTGGGCCACCACCACCTCCTCGGAATCGAGAACCAGTTCGGCCTGCAGGTCGCGGCCCATGTGGGTGAGGCGCCGCAGGCGGGCCGGCACCGTGCCCGGCTGGGGGGTGGCATGCACCTGGACGTGGTGGGGGCGCACGAAGATCCGGCCGTCCGCCGGCAGTGGAGGCACCGCATCGCGCCGCACGGGCAGGGAACCGCTGGGCAGCTCGTTGACGGCGCCGACGAAACTCATCACGAACGGGGAGGCGGGATGGTCGTAGATCTCCGCCGGGGAGCCGATCTGCTCCACCCGGCCTTCGTTCATGACCACGATCCGATCGGCCACCTCCATGGCCTCCTCCTGGTCGTGGGTCACGATCACGGTGGTGACGTGCATCTCGTCGTGCAGGTTGCGCAACCAGGCGCGCAGTTCCTTGCGCACCTTGGCATCGAGGGCGCTGAAGGGTTCATCCAGCAGCAGCACCCGGGGCTGCACCGCCAGGGCTCGGGCCAGGGCCACCCGCTGGCGCTGCCCACCGGACAGCTGGGAGGGGTAGCGGTTGCCGTAGCCCCGCAGGTGCACGAGGTCGAGCAGTTCGTCGACCCGTCGGCGGATCGCCTCGGGCTTCCAGCGGCGCAACTCGAGGCCGAAGGCCACGTTTCGCCGCACGTTGCGGTGCTTGAACAGGGCGAAATGCTGGAAGACGAAGCCCACCTGGCGCTCCTGCACCGACCGTTCGGTCGCCTCCTCGCCGGTGATCCAGATGCGGCCGGCATCGGCCTCCTCGAGCCCGGCGATCAGCCGCAGCAGGGTGCTCTTGCCCGACCCGGAGGGCCCCAGCAGGGCCACCAGGGAGCCGCTGTCCACGTCGACGCTGACGTCGTCGACGGCGCGGAAGTCGCCGAAGTTCTTGCTGACGTTGGCGACGCGGATGCCCATCGGAACGGCCTGGGTGGCTGGAGAAACTGACTATACCGGTAAGCGCACCGCTGAACCGTCCTTTAGTCTGACGCCGTCGTCGCTCCCCCTCCCCCCGCCCCGATGACCCCCGCCCTCCTGCGTCGCTGGCGCCCGCCGGCCCTGGCGCTGCCCAGTTGGCCCTGGCGCATCACCTGGACCTACCTGGGCCTGATCCTGTTCCTGCCCCTCGGCGCGATGCTGCTCAGGGCCGCCGAGGTGGGACCCGCCGGTTTCTGGGAGATGGCCACCACACCGGAGGCCATCGCCACCTACAAGGTCAGCTTCGGCCTGGCCCTGGTGGCCAGCGTGATCAACGGCGCCTTCGGGCTGGTGGTGGCCTGGGCGCTGGTGCTCTGCCGCTTCCCGGGCCAGCGCCTGCTCGATGCCATGATCGATCTGCCCTTCGCACTTCCCACCGACGTCGCCGGTCTCGCCCTCACGGCCGTCTACAGCACCAACGGCTGGCTGG
>CAZBMT010000370.1:0-2895 GCA_964492645.1 uncultured Cyanobium sp.
GCGGCGGCCGGGCAGGCGACCGCTGGCGGCAGCCCGCCGGCCCTGCCACCGGCGGCCGCTCCAGCAGCGGCGGCCGTGGCCAAGCCGGTGGACCCCAAGCCGGCGGCCGCCACCCGGGCCCCACGGGCGGCCCGCTCCAGCCCGGCGACCCGGCAGCCGCGCCGGACCACCGCCAAGGCCGCCACGGCGACCAGCCAGCGCTCCAGCGCCTCGAGCCCCAGCCGCCGCGGCAGCGGCGGTGCCGGCACCCCCCCCAAGACCCCCACTCCCCGTACCCCCTCCATGGCCCCCACCATCCACGGCATCGCCCTCGGTCTGATCGAAACCCGGGGCCTGGTGCCGGCGATCGAGGCGGCGGACGCCATGACCAAGGCCGCGGAAGTCACCCTGATCGCCCGGGAGTTCGTCGGCGGCGGCTACGTCACCGTGATGGTGCGCGGCGAGACCGGCGCCGTGAACGCCGCCGTGCGAGCGGGCGCAGACGCCTGCGAGCGGGTCGGCGACGGCCTGGTGGCCGCCCACATCATCGCCCGTCCCCACAGCGAAGTGGAGCCGGCCCTGGCAGCCTCCGGCGTCGGCCGCAGGGGCTGATCCCCATGGACACCGCCCATCCGCGCGTCCTCGGCTACCTGGGCCGCGCGTTGAGTCTGGAGCTGTCCGCCGTGCAGCAGTACATGACCCAGGCCTCCCTCGTGGAGCTCTGGGGCGACACCCACGCCGCCGAACGGTTCCGCCAGGAGACCGTCGAGGAGATGCGGCACGCCGAACGGCTGGTGCAGCGCATGCTGCAGCTGGGGGTGGCCCCCGCCGCCTCCCAGCTGCGGCCGGTCGCCCATGCCGCCGACCTGGAGGGTCTGCTGCGGCTGAATGCGGTGCTTGAAGAGGACCTGATCCAGCACTACGGCGAGGCGATGCGCTTCTGCCTGCTGATCGGCGATGGCAACAATGCGTCCTTCTTCCGTGCCCTGCGGGACGAAGAACAGCAGCATGGGGAGGATCTGGCGGCCTGGATCGGCAGCCTTGCCGCCGTCCCGTCCAGGGCCCTGCAACGGGCCAGCTTCTGAGGTCCCTCCCCCCTTTGCCGCACACCCTTCCCCTGTCGATCCAGCTCAGCTGGATGATTCCCCTTTACGGGTTCAGCGGCATGCTGCTGTCGCTGCCCTGGGCGGCGGGCTGGATCAAGCGCAACGGCCCCCGTCCGGCCGCCTACCTCAACCTGCTCGTCACCCTGCTGGCGGTGCTGCACGGCAGCCTGGTGCTGCGCGCCGTGCTGGCCCTCGGCCCCCAGCATCTCGACATCGCCTGGTTCTCGGCCGCCGATCTGGATCTGCGCATCGGCTTCGACCTGTCCCTCACCAACCTGGCGGCCCTGGAGCTGGTGACCGGCCTGAGCCTGGTGGGCCAGGTGTTCGCCCTCGGCTACCTCGACAAGGAGTGGTCCCTGGCCCGCTTCTATGCCCTGGTGGGCTTCTTCGAGGGGGCCATGGCCGGGGTGGTGCTGAGCAGCAACCTGTTCATGAGCTATTTCCTGCTGGAGATGCTCACCCTCTCCACCTACCTGCTGGTGGGTTTCTGGTACGCCCAGCCCCTGGTGGTGACCGCCGCCCGCGATGCCTTTCTCACCAAGCGGGTGGGCGATGTGCTGCTGCTGATGGGGGTGGTGACGCTCTCGGCCTGGGCCGGATCGCTGGAGTTCAACGACCTCTACGCCTGGTCGGCCCACCAGACCCTGCCGGCCCTGGGGGCCACCCTGCTGGGCCTGGCCCTGATTGCCGGCCCGATGGGCAAGTGCGCCCAGTTCCCGATGCACCTCTGGCTGGATGAGGCGATGGAGGGGCCGAATCCTGCCTCGATCCTGCGCAATTCCGTGGTGGTGACCTGCGGCGCCGTGGTGCTCCTCAAGGTGATGCCGCTGCTGCTGATCTCGCCGCTGGCCATCGACGTGCTGCTGGCGGTGGGCACCATCAGTGCCCTCGGCGGTGCCCTGGTGGCCATCTCCCAGGTCGACCTCAAGCGGGCCTGCTCCTACTCCACCACCTCCTATCTGGGCCTGGTGTTCATCGCCATCGCCCTGCAGCAGCCCTTCATCGCCCTGCTGCTGCTCTTCTCCCATGCCCTGGCCAAGGCCGTGCTGTTCATGAGCGTCGGCAGCGTCATCGCCACCACCAACTGCCAGGACCTCACCGAGCTGGGCGGCCTCGGCTCCCGCATGCCCGCCACCACCACCGGCTTCCTGGTGGGGGCCGCGGGTCTCACCGGCCTGCTTCCCCTCGGCTGCTTCTGGAGCTTCGGGCTGATGCTGGAGGGTCTCGGCTCGAGGGCCCCGTTCTTCGCTGCCGTGGTGCTGCTCACCAACGCCATGACGGCCCTGAACCTCACCCGGGTCTACCGCCAGGTGTTCGTGGGTTCACCCCACCCCAAGACCCGGCGGACGCCGGAGGTCAACTGGCTGATGGCCCTGCCGATGGTCACCGTGGCGGTGCTGGTGCTGGTGACGCCGCTGGTCATGGCCCGCATCGACCGGGTTCCCGGCATCGGCGCCTTCTCGGGCAGCACCGCCCTGGCCCTGGTGGGCAGCGGCCTGGCCGGCCTGCTGGTCGGCAGCCTGGTGCCGCTGGACACCTTCTGGTCCCGCTCGGTGCGGCGGCCCCTGCGAATCCTGCAGGACCTGCTGGCCTTCGACTTCTACACCGACCGCATCTACCGGGCCACGATCGTGGCCTTCGTGGCCGGCCTGGCCCGGATCACCAACGGCTTCGACCAGCTGGTGGTCAACGGAATGGTCAACCGCATCGCCGCGGTCTCGATGGGCTCGGCCGAGAGCCTCAAGCTGGGGGTGAGCGGCCGGCTGCAGACCTACGTCTTCACCGTGGTGGCCGCGATCGTGCTGCTGGT
>CAZBMT010000371.1:0-2878 GCA_964492645.1 uncultured Cyanobium sp.
GGCTGGCCTTCCTGCACCGCTTCGACCAGGGCGCCTGCCTGGCCGACGACATGGGCCTTGGCAAGACCATCCAGCTGCTGGCCTTCCTGCAGCACCTCAAGGTGGAGCAGGAGCTGAAGCGTCCTGTCCTGCTGGTGGCCCCCACCTCCGTGCTCACCAACTGGAAGCGGGAGGCGGCGGGCTTCACGCCGGATCTGGAGGTGCGCGAGCACTACGGTCCGCGCCGGCCCTCCACCCCCGAAAAGCTGGCCAAGGCCCTGAGCGGCGTGGATCTGGTGCTCACCAGCTACGGGTTGCTGCAGCGCGACAGCGAACTGCTGGAGACGATCGACTGGCAGGGCGTCGTGATCGACGAGGCCCAGGCGATCAAGAACCCGGCGGCCAAGCAGAGCCAGGCGGCCCGCGACCTGGGCCGTCCAGGCAAGCAGGGCCGCTTCCGCATCGCCCTCACCGGCACCCCGGTCGAGAACCGGGTGAGCGAGCTGTGGGCCCTGATGGACTTCCTCAATCCGCGGGTGCTGGGGGAGGAGGGCTTCTTCCGCCAGCGCTACCGGCTGCCGATCGAACGTTACGGCGACATGAGTTCCCTGCGGGATCTCAAGGCCCGGGTCGGTCCATTCATCCTGCGGCGACTCAAGACCGACCGCTCAATCATCTCCGACCTGCCCGAGAAGGTGGAGCTGCGCGAATGGGTGGGCCTGTCGTCGGAGCAGACGAAGCTCTACCGCAGGACCGTCGACGAGAGCCTCGAGGCCATCGCCCGCGCCCCCCTGGGCCAGCGCCATGGCCAGGTGCTGGCCCTGCTCACCCGGCTCAAGCAGATCTGCAACCACCCGGCCCTGGCCCTCAAGGAGGACCGGGTGGACAACGGCTTCGCCGGCCGCAGCGCCAAGCTTCTGCGACTGGAGGAGATCCTCGAGGAGGTGATCGAATCGGGCGATCGCGCCCTGCTGTTCACCCAGTTCGCCGAATGGGGCCACCTGCTCAAGGTCTACCTGGAGCAGCGCTGGCGCCAGGACGTTCCCTTCCTGCACGGCGGCAGCAGCAAGACGGACCGCCAGGCGATGGTGGACCGCTTCCAGGAGGATCCCCGCGGACCCCAGCTGTTCCTGCTCTCGCTCAAGGCCGGGGGTGTCGGACTCAACCTCACCCGGGCCAGCCACGTGTTCCACATCGACCGCTGGTGGAACCCCGCCGTGGAGAACCAGGCCACCGACCGGGCCTACCGGATCGGCCAGACCAGCCGGGTGCTGGTGCACAAGTTCATCACCAGCGGCTCGGTGGAGGAGAAGATCGACCGCATGATCGAGGAGAAATCCAGGCTGGCCGCGGACATCGTCGGCAGCGGCGAGGAATGGCTCGGTGGCCTGGAGGTGGGCCAGCTGCGCGACCTGGTGGCCCTCGAGGAGAGCTGACGAGCGCGAGGCGCGCTCGGGCCCTCAGCGGCGGGCAAGGGTCACTTCACCGGGCTGGGCGAGCCTCGTCCCGTCCCCGATCACCGGCAGCAGCAACGGCAGGGACGGCGGCGCAGGGGGCTGGCCCATGCGGCGCAGCCAGCGGTAGTGGGAGGCCACACCGGCCAGGAAGGACGGATGGGTGCGGAAGGGAACCTGGCAGTCGCGGCAGGTCTGCTCGACGATGGCGGAGATCTGCGGGTAGTGCACGTGGCAGATCTGGGGGAACAGGTGATGCTCCACCTGAAAGTTCAGGCCCCCCAGCAGCCAGCTCAGCAGGCCATTGGAGCGGCTGAAGTCCACCGTGGTGGCGAGCTGGTGGTCGGCCCAGGGCCCCATGGCCGGGCGGGCGGGGTCGGCCACCATGGGGAAATCGGCCTCCTCCACGCAGTGGGCCAGCTGGAACACCACACTCAGCACGATCCCCTGCACCATCGCCGTCAGCAGGTAGCAGGCGATCACCACACCGACGGAATGGAACTGCAGAGGCACGGTGAACGCCAGGGTGAAGAAGATCGCCTTGCCGGCCACGAACACCAGCCAGTCGGCGGGGCCCAGGCGGGGCAGGGAATGGGCACCCCGGCCGCGGCCGGCGAGATCGGCGAAGTCGTCGAAGAACTGCCACTTGACGGGCAGCATGCCGTAGAGGGGCCAGAGGTAGAGGTGCTGCCAGCGGTGCCACCAACGATGGGGCTGATCGGGGGAGAGCCTGCCGATCAGGCCGAGGTTGATGTCGTCGTCGTGTCCGGAGATGTTGGTGAAGGTGTGATGCAGCCCGTTGTGCTTGTGAGCCCAGATCAGCGAGCTTCCGCCGAGCAGATCGAGGCTCATGGCGGCGGCCCGGTTGATCCAGCGGTGGCGGGAGTAGGCGCCGTGGCCGCCGTCGTGCTGGATGTTGAAGCCGATGGCGGCGATCGCCAGGCCCAGAAGGGCCGAGAGGGCGATCGCCGCCGGGGCGCTGCCGGCGCGAAAGACGAGCAGCCCGTAGGTGAGGCCGAACAAGGTCAGGATCACGGCCGATTTGATCACCATGGCCGGCGCATCGCGCCGCTCCTGCCCGGTGGTCTGGAAGTGATCGTGAACCCTTGCCCTCAGAAGACTGTGAAAACCGTCGCCGGCGCCGAACGTGATGCGATTCAAGGACTCCACGCCCTGCGTTGGGACAACCTAGGCCAGTGGGTCCGGCAGGAGTCAGGATGGGCAGCGTGAGGCCGGTGGCATGACCAGCTCCTTCCCCGGCGCCTCCGGCGCCATCACCACCCAGCTGGGCCAGCAGGGCCTGGGCCAGCAGCCCTGGTGGGTGGAGCAGTGGATGGAACTGATCCATTCCTACCGGTTCAAGAAACGCCTGGAGCGCGCCTGGACCTATGCCCGGGAGGGCAACGTCGTCTCGATCCGCTTCGAGGGGCGCCGGGTTCACGCCC
>CAZBMT010000372.1:0-2867 GCA_964492645.1 uncultured Cyanobium sp.
TGCCGGTGATCAGAACGGTGGCCATGGGGACGCGCTCGCGGCTGGCTGGATCGTATGGGGCTCAGCCCTCCTCCCAGCGGAACCCCTGGTCGTCCCAGGACTTCGGGTCCTCGATCGGCTCGAGGTGCGTGAGCACATCGCTGCGGGGCAGCGCGGCGGCGATCTCCCGCTCCAGCCGCTCGCAGAAGTCATGGCCGGCCTGCACGGTCCAGTGCCCCGGCACGAGCACGTGCAGGGCGACGAAGCGGCGCGATCCCGCCACCCGGGTGCGCAGGGCGTGGAAGCGGATCTCCTCCGAGGCATGGGAGGCCAGCAGCGCCTCCAGCGTCTCCTGTTCGTCCGTGGGCAGGGCGCGGTCGAGCAGGCCGGTGGCCGTCTCCCGCAGCAGATTCCAGCCGGTGAGGGTGATGTTGAGCGCCACGGCGATGGCGATCAGCGGGTCGAGGATCGTCAGGCCGGTGAGCTTCACCAGGCCGATGGCCAGGAGCACGCCGGCGGAGGTCCAGACGTCAGTGAACAGGTGGTGGGCGTCGGCCCGCAGGCTGATCGAGTGGAAGTGGCGGGAGGCCCGCAGCAGCACCCAGGCCACCACGCCGTTGAGCAGGGTGGCCACCAGGGAGAGGGCCATGCCCAGCCCCAGCTGCTCCAGCGGCTCGGGCTGCTGCAGCCGGCCGATGGCGGCGTGGATGATCGCCAGGGCGGCCAGCACGATCAGCACGCTCTCCAGGCCGCTGGAGAAGTACTCGGCCTTGAAGTGGCCGTAGTGATGGGTGCGGTCGGCCGGCTTGGCCGCCAGGCTGAGGGCCCAGAAGGCCCCCAGGGCCGCCACCAGGTTCACCCCGGATTCCATCGCATCCGAGAGCAGGCCCACCGAGCCGGTGTACCGCCAGGCGGCCGTCTTGAGCACGATGGTGGCCACCGCCGCCGCCACCGACAGAAGGATGTAGGAGCGGGGGGACGCGAAGACCATGGGATCGGACCGGGCGGCAGGGGGTGGACGCCACCCGGCCATGCTCGCCCAGCCTGGCCACGGTGCCGCGTGGGGTCGCTGTCTGGCCCGGTCAGGGGCGGCGTTCAGCGACCAGCAGCAGGCCCCCCATGATCGAGAGGTTCTTGAGCAGCTGGATCCGCTCCTGGGGGTCGGCCACGTCGCCGTGGAACAGCAGGGTGGTGGGCACCAGGAACACCAGCAGCAGGATCGCCCCGAGCCGCGCCCGGATGCCGCTGATCACCAGCACCGACCCCACCGCCATCAGCGCCATGGCCGCCGCCAGCAGCACGGGCGCCAGGGGGATGCCCCGGCCGGCGATCATCCCGGCCACGGCGCCGAACCCTGTCAGCTTGCCGATCGCCGCGTGGAGGAACACCAGGCACAGCAGCACGCGCGCGATGCCATCGAGGAGCGAGGGCCTGGATCCGCTGGGGGAGGTCATCGGTGGCTGCGGGTGCAGGGCGGGGGCGACGGGTGGATTCTGCTGGGGCTCCCCCGGGCCTGACGAGCCCCGGCCCCGGACGGACGGCTGGCAATCTGGTCCGAACGTTCGTGTGTTCCGCCCACCATGGCCGCCGGCCCCGCCACCGCCGTGCTCGCGCTGCGGGGTGTCCGTGTGGCCGGCCGCGGCCGGCCCCGGCTGGAGGACGTCGACCTCAGCCTGGCCCCCGGCGAGCGGGTGGCGCTGCTGGGGGCCAGCGGCGCCGGCAAGAGCACCCTGCTGGCGGTGGCCAACGGCCTGCTGCCGCCGGCGGCGGGCACGGTGCTCTGGGAGGGCCGGCCCCCCGCCCGCTCCCGCCGTGGCCGGCGACGCCAGCAGGCCCGCATCGGCACCCTCTGGCAGGACCTGCGCCTGATCGAGGAGCTGACCGTCCAGCAGAACCTCAACGCCGCCCGCCTGGCCCGCTGGGGCTGGCCCCGGGCCCTGCTCAACCTGCTGCTGCCGCTGGAGACCGACGCCTGCGCGGCGGCCCTGCGGGCGATGGATCTGGATCCGGCCCTGCTGGAGCAGCCCGTCACGGCCCTCTCCGGCGGCCAGCGCCAGCGGGTGGCGATGGCCCGCCTGCTGCGCCAGGAGCCCACCCTGCTGCTGGCGGATGAACCCCTGGCCAGCCTCGATCCGCGGCTGGCCGGCGAGCTGCTGGCCCTGCTGCTGGCCCAGGCCGTGGCCCCCCGGGCCCTGCTGCTGAGCCTGCACCGCCCCGACCTGCTCGCCGGCTTCGATCGGGCCGTGGGCCTCAGGGACGGCCGGGTGCTCTTCGACGGGCCGGTGGGGCAGGTCAGCGAGGCCCTGCTGGCGGATCTCTACGGGGGCATCCCGCCCGGCGTCAGCCCTTGAAACCGGCGCCGCCGCTGCTGATGCTGCTGCCGGCCCTGGTGCTGGTGCCCCTGGCCGTGCTGCTGCCGCCGCTGGTGCACGGGGGCGGCTGGGAGCTGATTGGCAACTTCGCCCTGGCGGCCGTGACGCCCTCGCTGAATCCGGTGGTGCTGGCGGCGCTGCTGAAGGGCCTGGCGGTGACGGCCGGGATGGCCCTGCTGGGCTGGGCCGGCAGCCTGGTGCTGGGCCTGCTGCTGGGGGCGTGCAGCTCCCGTATCGTCTGGCGCACCCTGACAGGCAGCGGCGCGCCGGCGGAGCTGATCCGCCGCCTGCTGGCCCTGCCACGGGCGATCCACGAACTGATCTGGGGGCTGCTGCTGCTCCAGCTGGTGGGGCTGCAGCCGGCGGTGGCGGTACTGGCGATCGCCCTCCCCTTCGGCGCCCTGGTGGCCCGGGTTTTGTCCGACCTGCTCGATGCCCTGCCCACCACCGGCCTGGAGGCACTGCGGGCGGCGGGCGCCCCGTCCCCGGCGTCCCTGCTCACGGCCATGGGGCCGG
>CAZBMT010000373.1:0-1087 GCA_964492645.1 uncultured Cyanobium sp.
GGCTACACCCACCTGCAGCGGGCCCAGCCGGTCTGCCTGGCCCACCACCTGCTGGCGTACGTCGAGATGGCCGAGCGCGACCGGCAGCGCCTGGCCGACGTGCGCCGCCGCGTCAACATCTGCCCCCTCGGGGCGGCGGCCCTGGCGGGCACACCGGTGCCGATCGACCGCCGCCAGACCGCCGCCGAGCTGGGCTTCGAAGCGATCTACGCCAACAGCCTCGATGCTGTCAGCGACCGGGACTTCGCCGTCGAGACGATGGCGGCGCTGTCCCTGGTGATGGCCCACCTGAGCCGCCTGGCGGAGGAGGTGATCCTCTGGGCCAGCGAGGAGTTCGGCTTCGTGGCGCTCACCGACCGCTGCGCCACCGGCAGCAGCCTGATGCCCCAGAAGAAGAACCCCGATGTGCCCGAACTGGTGCGCGGCAAGAGCGGCAGGGTCTTCGGCCACCTGATGGGGCTGCTGACGATGATCAAAGGTCTGCCCCTCGCCTACAACAAGGACTTCCAGGAGGACAAGGAAGCCCTCTTCGACGGGGTTCGCACCTGCCTCGACTGCCTGGAGGCGATGGCCGTGCTGTTCGAGGAGGGGCTCGATTTCCGCCCCGCCCGGCTGGAGGCCGCCGTGGCCGCCGATTACTCCAATGCCACCGATGTGGCCGACTATCTGGTGGCCCGCGGCGTGCCGTTCCGGGAGGCCTACCAGCTGGTCGGTGGCCTGGTGAAGGCCTGTCTGCTGGAGCAACGGCTGCTGGCCGACCTGCCCCTGGAGCGCTGGCAGCAGCTCCACCCCGCCTTCGAGGCGGACATCCACGCGGCGATCGCCCCGCGGCAGGTGGTGGCCGCCCGCCGCAGCGAGGGGGGCACCGGCTTCGAGCGGGTGGCCGAGCAGCTGATGCTGGCGCGGGAGCGCCTCGATCGCAGCCCCTGAGCTCCCCGGCGTACGTTGGAATCGCGGGTCTACGTCTAATCTTGGGGGGTCTACAGCGCCCGTGCGCTCCATCGGTTCCCCCTCATCGGTCAGTGAGTATTTTCGTCGGCAATCTTCCCTTCCGCGCCGAGCAGGAAGACGTGGCTGAACTGTTCGC
>CAZBMT010000373.1:1187-2855 GCA_964492645.1 uncultured Cyanobium sp.
GCCGCCCCCGATGCCTTCGAGGCGGGCCGCTCCCGCCGCCGCCGCAGCGGTGGCGGGGGTGATTACGGCGGCGGCGACTACGGCGGCGCCGAGGTCTGAGGCGCGCCAGGCTGCAGGCTGAGCCGGCTCACAGGCCCCGTTCCTCCAGCTGGCGGGCGGCCTCCACCAGCACGGCGGGGCCCACGCCCGCCTGGCCGGCTTCCCGGGTCAGCCAGCCGCGCCAGTGGCGGGCCCCGCTGACCCCCTCCACCACCTGCACCAGGTGCCGGGCGATCGGCCACAGCCGGCCCCCCGAGGCGCACCAGCGTTCGGCATGGGGCAGCACCCCCCGCACCACCGTCGAGGCCCGGGCCTCCCCGCCGCCGGCGTCCCCGAAGATCCGGCCGTCCACCCCCGCCCAGCGCAGGGGGTGGGCGTAGGCGGCCCGGCCCACCATCACCCCATCCACCAGGGCCAGCTGCTCCTGGCAGGGGCCCAGGTCCTCCAGGCCGCCGTTCAGTTCGATCGTCAGCTGCGGCCGCTCCCGTTTGAGGCGGTGCACCAGGTCCCAGCGGAGGGGGGGCACGGTGCGGTTCTGTTTCGGGTCGAGGCCGTTCAGCCAGGCCTTGCGGGCGTGAACAGCGAAGCGGGCGGCGCCGGCCGCCGCCAGCCTGTCGACGAAGGCCAGCAGTTCTTCGTAGGAGTCCCGATCGTCGATGCCGATGCGGTGTTTCACCGTCACCGGCAGCGGCGTGGCCGCCGCCATGGCCGCCACGCAGCGGGCCACCCGCTCCGGCTCCGCCATCAGGCAGGCCCCGAACCGGCCCTGCTGCACCTTCTCGCTGGGGCAGCCGACATTCAGGTTGATCTCGTCGTAGCCCCAGGCGTCCCCCATCCGGGCGGCCTCCGCCAGCAGCTCCGGGTCGTCACCGCCGAGCTGCAGCGCCAAGGGGTGTTCGACCGGGTCGAACCCCAGCAGCCGCTCCAGCCGCTGCTGCCGCTCCCCCATGCGGGAGGGGGAGCCGTCCCGGGCGATGTGGTGCAGCGCCCGGGCCACCACCATCTCGGAGTAGAGCAGGCAGTGCCGGCTGACCTGCCGCATCAGCACCCGGAAGTGCCGATCGGTGCAGTCCAGCATGGGCGCCACACTGAAGCGGTAGTTGTGCTCCATCGCCCCATGCTGCCCAGCCGAGCCTCCGTGGTGGTGGTGGGTGGGGGCCCGGCGGGCTTCATGGCCGCCATCGCGGCGGCGGAAGCGGCCGGCGGCCACCTCCCCGGGGGGGTGCTGCTGCTGGAGTCCACCCCGGAGCCGCTGCACAAGGTGCTGATCAGCGGCGGCGGCCGCTGCAACGTCACCCACGCCTGCTGGGATCCGCGGCCGCTGGTGGATCACTACCCGCGCGGCGGCAAGGCCCTGCGGGGCCCCTTCTCGCGCTTCGCCCCCGGCGACACGGTGGCCTGGTTCCAGGCCCATGGCCTGCAACTGGTGGAGGAGCCCGACGGCCGGCTGTTCCCCCGTTCCAACCGGTCCTCCTCGGTGGTCGAGACCCTGCGCCGGGCGGCGACCGCCGCCGGGGTGGCGGTGCACACGGCCGAGGCGGGGCAGGCGGCGCAGGCCCTGCCCGGCGGCGGGTTCCGGCTGCGGCTGCGCTCGGGGGCCGAGCTGCTCGCCGATCGCCTCGTGCTGGC
>CAZBMT010000374.1:0-2850 GCA_964492645.1 uncultured Cyanobium sp.
CCAGGCTGGACGTTTTCCGCTCCAACAACCACATCTACGCCCAGGTCATCGACGACGACGCCCAGAACACCCTCTGTGCCGCGTCCACCCTCGACAAGGACCTGCGCACCAGCGTTCCGACCGGTGCCAACTGCGACGCCTCCGTCGCGGTGGGTCAGCTGGTCGCCCAGCGCGCCCTCGCCAAGGGCATCTCCCAGGTGGTCTTCGATCGCGGCGGCAACCTGTACCACGGCCGGGTCAAGGCCCTGGCTGACGCCGCCCGGGAAGCGGGCCTTCAGTTCTGATCCCTGCTCTCACCATGACCGAAACCAACGACCAGATCCAGACCGGCGCCGTGCCTGCGGCCTCCGACGTCCCCGCCGCTGCCGAAGGCCAGCAGGAACAGCGCCGGGGCGGCGGCCGGGGCGATGCCAAGGGTGACCGCCGCGGCGGCGGCGGCCGGGGCCGCGACAACCGCCGCGGCCAGGAACGCGACTCCGAATGGCAGGAGCGGGTGGTGCAGATCCGCCGCGTCTCCAAGACCGTCAAGGGCGGCAAGAAGATGAGCTTCCGGGCCATCGTCGTCGTCGGCAACGAACGCGGCCAGGTGGGCGTGGGCGTCGGCAAGGCCGGCGACGTCATCGGCGCCGTCCGCAAGGGCGTGGCCGACGGCAAGAAGCATCTGGTCAAGGTGCCCCTCACCCGCACCAGTTCGATCCCCACCCTCAGCAACGGTCGCGACGGCGCCGCCAGCGTGCTGATCCGGCCGGCCGCCCCCGGCACCGGGGTGATCGCGGGCGGTTCGATCCGCACCGTGCTCGAACTGGCCGGCATCAAGAACGTGCTGGCGAAACGGCTGGGCTCCAAGACCCCGCTCAACAACGCCCGCGCCGCCATGCAGGCCCTCGAAGGCCTGCGTACCCACAAGGAGACCGCCAAGGAGCGGGGCATCTCCCTCGAGCAGATCTACTCCTGAGGCCCGCCATGACGTCCTTCTCTCTCAACAGTCTCCAGCCCCAGACGGGCTCCCGCCGCCGCAAGCTGCGCAAGGGTCGCGGCATCGCGGCCGGCCAGGGCGCCAGCTGCGGCTTCGGCATGCGCGGCCAGAAGTCCCGCTCCGGCCGGCCCACACGCCCCGGCTTCGAGGGCGGCCAGATGCCCCTCTACCGCCGGATCCCGAAGCTCAAGCACTTCCCGGTCATCAACCCCACCCAATACACCGTGATCAACGTGTCGCGGCTGGGTGAGCTGAAGGCCGGCAGCACGGTGAGCCTCGAGTCACTCCAGCAGGCGGGCCTGGTCACGAGCCCCCGCTATCCGCTCAAGGTGCTCGGCAACGGCGAGCTGACGGTGAAACTGACGGTCCAGGCCGCCGCCTTCACCGCCTCGGCCCGCGCCAAGATCGAAGCCGCCGGCGGCAGCTGCGAGATCATCGACTGAGGCTGGGCCCTGTCCTGCCCCCAGCCGCGAGCCGCCTGCCCGTAGCCTTGTGCTGCGGCAGGCGGCTCCGGTCGTAGCGACCCGTTCCCTCCACTCCCGACATCACCATGCTCCTCAGCCGGGGGCGCAATCCGAGCGCCGCTGAAATCCTCGTCCAGCTGGTCCAGTCGAAGGGCCTGCGCGACCGGGTGCTCACCACCCTGGGCCTGCTGCTGCTGGTGCGACTCGGCATCTACATCCCGGTGCCCGGCATCGACCGGATCGCCTTCCAGGACTTCATACGCCAGGGGGGCCAGCTGATCGGCTTCCTCGACATCTTCACCGGCGGTGGCCTCTCCACCCTGGGCGTGTTCGCCCTGGGCATCCTGCCCTTCATCAACGCCTCGATCATCATCCAGCTGATGACGGCAGCCCTGCCCCAGCTCGAGGAGCTGCAGAAGAACGAGGGGGAGGCCGGGCGCCGCAAGCTGGCCCAGATCACCCGCTACGTGGCCCTGGGCTGGGGCATCCTCCAGAGCATCGTCTTCGCCCTGATCCTGCGCCAGTACGCCCTTCCGGGCCTGCCGGACTGGCTGTTCGTGGTCCAGACGAGCCTGGCCCTTGTGACCGGATCAATGGTGGTGATGTGGATCAGCGAGGTGATCACCGAACGGGGCATCGGCCAGGGGGCTTCCCTGGTCATCTTCATCAACATCGTCGCCACCCTGCCCAAGGCCCTCGGCTCCACCATCCAGCTGGCCCAGAGCGGCGACCGCGCCACGGTGGGCGGCATCGTCGTGCTGGTGCTGGTCTTCCTGGTGACGATCGTGGGGATCATCTTCCTGCAGGAGGGCAGCCGCCGCATCCCGATCGTCAGTGCCAAGCGCCAGGTGGGCGGGGCCAGCACCCTGGCGTCGCGCCAGAGCTACCTGCCCCTGAAGCTCAACGCCGGTGGCGTGATGCCGATCATCTTCGCCTCTGCGGTGGTCTTCCTGCCCCTGACCATCGCGAACCTCACCAAGAGCCCCTGGCTGATCCGGGTGGCGGGCTACCTCAACCCCACCAGCAGCACCCCCTGGCTCTACGCGCTGGTGTACTTCGCCCTGATCTGCGGCTTCGCCTTCTTCTACGCCTCCCTCACCGTCAACCCGGTCGACATCGCCACCAACCTGAAGCGCTCCGGCGTCGCCATCCCAGGGGTGCGGCCCGGCTCGGCCACCGCCGACTACCTCTCGGGGGTCTCCAACCGCCTCACCCTGCTGGGGGGCCTGTTTCTGGGCGCCATCGCCATCATCCCCTCGGCGGTGGAGGGGGCCACCCAGGTGCGCACCTTCCAGGGGCTCGGTGCCACCTCCCTGCTGATCCTGGTGGGCGTGGCCATCGACACCGCCAAGCAGGTCCAGACCTACGTGATCTCCCAGCGCTACGAAGGACTGGTCCGCCAGTAGGCCC
>CAZBMT010000375.1:0-2823 GCA_964492645.1 uncultured Cyanobium sp.
GCGCCAAGCGGGCGCTGGTCTATATCGGCCGCAGCGGGACGCCGGGCAGACCCCCCGGGGCCGGCTGCGGGTGGGGGTCTGGGTGCTCGATGACCTGCCGTCCATCGCCCTGCTGGCGGTGGCCACCGCCAGCGCGGGCCTGCGGCTCGGAACCCAGGGCATGGGCGGGGCGGGCCCGCTTCTGGGGGAGCTGCTGGCGCTGCTGAGCTGGCAGGCGGTGAGCCGCTGGGCACGGCACCACAGCCGGCGGCCCACCAGCGCCCTGGCGATCCTGATGCTGCTGATCGGTTCGGCCTGGCTGGGGGAGGCCTGCGGTCTCACCAGCCTGCTGGGCGCCCTCTGGGGCGGGGTGCTGATGGCGCGGCTGGGGCCGGTGGAGGGGGAGGTGCAGCGGGTGCTGACCGTGCTTTCGGAAGTGTTCCTGCCCCTCTATTTCATCAGCGTGGGGATGCGGATCAGCGCCGGCACCCTGCTGCAGCCGGCGGCCTGGAGCCTGGCCGCGGCCCTGATCGTGATGGCGATGCTGAGCAAGCTGGCCTGCGGCCTGGGCATCGATCGCCACGACCGGCGGGCAGGGGTCGACCGCTGGCTGGTGGTGTTCGGGCTGATTCCCCGGGGCCTGCCGGGCCTGGTGTTCGCCACCACGGCGCTGAACCAGGGCCTGATCGATGCCGTCCAGTTCTCCTCCCTGGTGCTGATGGTGACCGTCACCACGGTGGTGGGGCTGGTGCTGCTGGAGCGGCGGCTGGGACGTCTCTCCACCGGGTCCGGGGGCGCGACCGCCTGACCGAAGCCACGGCTTCCTCTGACTAATCTTTGAGCGATTCGTGAAGCCCTCCCTTGACCGCCACCCCAGCCGCGAGCTCCTGGCACGCCCTGGCTCCTGAGGCCTGCCTGGAGGCCCTCGAGGCCAGCAGTGAGGGTCTGAGCACCGCCCAGTGCAGCGAGCGTCTGGCCCGTCTCGGACCCAACCGACTGGAGCTCAAGGCCGGCCGCAGCAACCTGCGCATCCTCTGGGACCAGTTCAGCAACGTGATGCTGATCATGCTGCTGGCGGTGGCGGCGGTCTCCGCCGCGGTCGCCTTCACGGCCCAGCGCTTTCCCAAGGACGCGATCGCGATCGTGCTGATCGTCGGCCTCAACGCCCTGCTCGGCTACCTGCAGGAAAGCCGCGCCCAGCAGGCACTGCAGGCCCTGCGCGACATGGCCCAGCCCCTCGTGACCGTGCGTCGCGACGGCATCTGGGAGCGTCTCTCCAGCGAGCAGCTGGTGCCGGGCGACCTGATCCGGGTGGAGGCCGGCGACCGGGTGCCGGCCGACGCCCGCCTGCTGGAGGTGGCCGAACTGGGCCTGCGGGAGGCGGCCCTCACCGGCGAGGCCGAGGCGGTGACCAAGCAGGCCGAGCTGGTGCTCGATCCCTCCACCCCGGTCCTGGAGCGCCAGAACTGCCTGTTCCAGGGCACCGAGGTGGTGCGCGGTCGCGGTCTGGCGGTGGTGACGGGCACGGGCATGCAGACCGAGCTGGGCAAGATCGCCCAGATGATCAACACGGCGGGGGGCGAGACCACGCCGCTGCAGGAACGGCTCGATGGCCTCGCCAACGTGCTGGTCGGCTCCGCCCTGGCCCTGGTGGCCGTGGTGGTGCTGCTGGGCTGGCTGCTGGGTCAGCGCCTGCTCGACCTGCTGGAGGTGGCCCTGTCGATGGCCGTGGCGATCGTGCCCGAGGGGCTGCCGGCCGTCATCACCGTGACCCTGGCGATCGGCACCCAGCGCATGGTGCAGCGCGCCGCCCTGATCCGCCGGCTGCCGGCGGTGGAGGCCCTGGGCTCGGTGACGGTGATCTGCACCGACAAGACCGGCACCCTCACCCTCAACCGCCAGGTCGTGCAGGAGCTGCGCAGCGGCACCGCCGCCCTCGAGGTCAGCGGCAACGGCTACGAGCCCAGCGGCGAGTTCCGGCCCGCCGAACTCACGCCCCCTGCCGGCGCCCGGGCGGGCCTGGCCCCCGGCGGCCGCGATCTGCTGCTCCAGGCCGGGGTGCTCTGCAGCGATGCCGAACTCAAGCAGGAACCCGACGGCCGCTGGGAGATCCTCGGGGATCCCACCGAAGGCGCCCTGGTGGTGGCGGCCGCCAAGGCCGGCATCGACGGCTTCGCCCTGCGCAGCCACTACCGGCGCGACGCCGAGATCCCCTTCAGCTCGGAGCGTCAGCTGATGGCCGTCTGGGTGCAGGATCGGGAGGGCACCCTCCAGGCCCCCCTCGGGGAGAGCGCCGTCGGCTCCGGGCTGCTGATGATCAGCAAGGGCGCCCCGGAGGTGATCATCGGCACCTGCGACCGCTGGCTCGACGGCTCCGGCGTCGCGCCGCTGCAGGAGGAGCAGCGCCAGTGGTGGCTGGAGCAGGCGCGCGGCCTGGCCGCGGCGGGGCTGCGGGTGCTCGCCTTCGCCTGTGCCCCCCACCACAGCAGTCCCGAGCAGGAGCTGGAGCATCAGGTGCTGCTGGGGCTGATGGCCCAGCTGGATCCGGCCCGCCCCGAGGTGGCCCTGGCGGTCTCCCGCTGCCGCGAGGCCGGCATCCGCCCGGTGATGATCACCGGCGACCACCCGCTCACCGCCCAGGCCATCGGGGCCAACATCGGCCTGGTGGCCCCCGGCGCCGAGGTGGTGCTCGGCCGCCAGCTGGAGGAGGCCGATGAGGCGGCCCTCGCCGCGATCGTCGCCCACTGCGACATCTACGCCCGGGTCGCTCCGGAGCAGAAGCTGCGCATCGTCAAGGCCTTCCAGGGACTGGGGCAGGTGGTGGCGATGACTGGGGACGGCGTC
>CAZBMT010000376.1:0-2814 GCA_964492645.1 uncultured Cyanobium sp.
GCCAGTTCCGGGCGATCGGCTACCGCAACGAACTCGACGGCAGCGAGCACGTGGCGATCGTCAAGGGCTACCCCGAACGGGGCAACGGCCCCGTGCTGGTGCGTGTCCACTCCGAGTGCCTCACCGGGGATGCCTTCGGCTCGCTGCGCTGCGACTGCCGACCCCAGCTGGAGGCGGCCCTGCGCATGATCGAGTCGGCCGGAGAAGGGGTGGTGGTCTACCTGCGCCAGGAGGGGCGCGGCATCGGCCTGATCAACAAGCTCAAGGCCTACAGCCTCCAGGACGGCGGCCTCGACACCGTGGAGGCCAACGAACGGCTGGGCTTCGCCGCCGACCTGCGCAACTATGGCGTCGGCGCCCAGATCCTCAGCGACCTGGGGGTGCGCCGGCTGCGCCTGATCACCAACAACCCCCGCAAGATCGCCGGCCTGGGCGGCTACGGCCTCCAGGTGGTCGACCGGGTACCCCTGGTGATGGATCCCGGCATCCACAACGCCGCCTACCTGCGGGTGAAGCGCACCAAGCTGGGCCACCTGATGGAGGCGGAATCCCATGGCCTGACGGCGGTGCTGGGCTGGCACGGCCCCCACGATCCCCTCCAGGGGGCCAGCCGTCTGGAGATGCTGCGGGAGTGGGCCCGGCGCAAGGGGCTGCTGCTGGAGCGGGAGGAGGATCCCCGCCTGCTCGCCCTGCTCGACGGCCCCGGGCTGGCCCTGCTGCTGGCGGCCCACCAGTCCCGCCAGCTCACCGCCGCCGACCTGGCCGGCCCGCTGATGGAGATGGCCCGCTGGCAGGGAACCACCGGCGTGAACCTGCTGCTGGCACCCGATGCCCGCCGCAAGGGGCATCCGAGCATCGATCTGGAGCCCGACCGTCGCCAGCTGGCCGACCTGGTTCCGGCGGCGGACGGCAGCGGTGGCAGCCATGGGGGCGGCGAGCCGGGCCGGACCCTCGCCTGCCCCCTGCTCAACCTGACTCCCGGGGCCTTCATCGTCTGGTCCTGAGGCGCTGCCCAGACCCGGTTGCCCCGGGGCTGGGCAGCGGGACTCCCCGTGGGTCAGTCCTCGATCGTCACCTTGCGGATGCGGCTGCCGTTCTTCAGGGCCAGCACCACATCGATGTTCTCGGTGTGGCCGAACACGGTGTGCTGGCCATCCAGGTGGGGCTGGGGACCATGGCAGAGGAAGAACTGGCTGCCACCGGTGTTGCGGCCCGCATGGGCCATCGAAAGGCTGCCGGCCTTGTGCTTCTGGGCGTTGATCTCACAGGGGATCGTGTAGCCGGGGCCGCCGGTGCCGGCCATGCCGCGGGCACCCTCACGGCTGTTGGGACAGCCCCCCTGGGCCATGAAGCCGTCGATCACCCGGTGGAAGGCCAGGCCGTCATAGAAGCCGTCCCTGGAGAGCTTCACGAAATTCGCGACGGTACCGGGGGCATCGGCGTCGAACAGATCGATGGTGATCAGGCCGGCGTCGGTGTCCATCAGGGCCTTGGTCACGGTCGAGGAGGCAAACTTCGACTGTATCCGTCCAGGGCACCCCGCATCCATGGCCACCACCGAGCCGCCTTCCCCCTCGCCCCAGGCCAGCGGTCTGCCGACGTCCGACCTTTCCCGGGCCCGCCTCGGCGTGCTCGGTGGCAGCGGCCTCTATGCCATGGAGGGCCTGGAGGACGTGCGCGAGCTGACGGTCGACACCCCCTACGGCCCCCCCTCCGACAGCCTGCGCATCGGCCGGATCGGCGATCTGGAGGTGGTGTTCCTGGCCCGCCACGGCCGTCACCACACCTTCACCCCCAGCGAGGTTCCCTACCGGGCCAACCTCTGGGCCCTGCGCTCCCTCGGCGTGCGCTGGATCCTTTCGGTGTCCGCCGTGGGTTCCCTGCAGGAGACCGTGCGGCCCCTCGACATGGTGGTGCCCGATCAGTTCATCGATCGCACCATGCAGCGGCCGCTCACCTTCTTCGGTGAAGGCCTGGTGGCCCATGTCGGCAATGCGGACCCCTACTGCGCCGTGCTCTCCCGGGTGCTCGGCGATGTGAGCGACAGCCTCATGCCGGAGGGACGCCAGCTGCACCGCGGCGGCACCTACCTCTGCATGGAGGGGCCGGCCTTCTCCACCCGGGCCGAATCGGAGCTCTACCGCTCCTGGGGCTGCACGGTGATCGGCATGACCAACCACACCGAGGCGCGGCTGGCCCGGGAGGCGGAGATGGCCTACGCCACCCTGGCGATGGTCACCGACTACGACTGCTGGCATGCGATGCATGACGCCGTCACCGTCGAGCTGGTGATCGACAACCTGCGGGCCAATGCGGCCCTCGCCCAGCAGATCGTGCGCCTGGCCGCCGAGCGCGTGCAGGCTCTGAGGCCCCCCAGCCCGGCCCACCAGGCCCTGCGCGATGCCCTGATGACCCCGCCCGCCCAGGTGCCGCCGGCCACCCGGCGCCGCACCGAGCTGTTCACCGCCCCCTACTGGGGACCGTTCAGCGAGGGTGAGGTCAGGATGGAGGCGTCGGCGGCAGGCTGACGTTGAGGGCCTCCAGGCACTGGCGCAGGCCGGGCCCGTGGCGCTCCAGGGCCGCACGGGCCGCCCCGGCCTCGAGGCCCGATGCAGCCATCAGCAGCGCCAGCCGCACCGATCCCCCGGCCCGCTCCAGCAGGCCCAGGCCCTGCTCGCGGGGCACACCGGCCAGATCCCGCAGGATGCGCAGGGCCCGGTCCTCCAGCTTGCTGTTGGTGACCGCCACATCCACCATGCGGTTGCCGTGCACCTTGCCCAGCTTCACCATCACGCCGGTGGAGAGGATGTTGAG
>CAZBMT010000377.1:0-2814 GCA_964492645.1 uncultured Cyanobium sp.
TGCTCGAACCCCTCGGCGGCTACCTGGCCCTGGCCGAGGCCCTCGCCGAACCCTCCGATGGCCTGGCGATGGCCGAAGCCTTCAATTTCGGACCCCAGCTGGAGGCCAACCGGCCCGTGCGGGAGCTGGTGGAGCAGGCCCTGGCCCACTGGCCCGGCACCTGGATCGATGCCTCCGATCCCAACGCCCCCCACGAAGCTGGTCTCCTCAACCTTGTTGTCGACAAGGCCCACCACCGTCTCGGCTGGTCGCCCCGCTGGGATTTCGCCACCACCACCGCCCGCACGCTTCAGTGGTATCGCCGCGTGATCGAAGCGGGCGACGACCCGCTGGCCTGCTGCCTCGACGACCTCACCGCCTATCTCGCCTGCTGCCCGCCGGGCCGATCCACCCCATGACCGCCGACCTCGACCAGCTCAAGCAGGAGATCCTCCGGCTCACCCGCGACTACGCCCGCCGGGCGCACGCCGGCTTCCGCCCCGGCGACGACCCGGACCGCACCCCCCACGCCGACGGCCAGACCATTCCCTACGCCGGCCGTGTCTTCACCGAAGACGAAGTCGAAGCCGCCGTGGGCACCACCCTCGACTTCTGGCTCACCCTCGGCACCGAAGGCGCCGCAATGGAAAGCGAGCTGGCCGCCTTCCTGGGGGTGCGCCACAGCCTGCTGGTGAACTCCGGCTCCTCCGCGAATCTGGTGGCGATCTCGGCCCTCACCTCCCACCGCCTGCCCGCCGAGCGGCGCCTGCGCCCCGGCGATGAGGTGATCACCGTGGCCGCCGGCTTCCCCACCACCGTGGCGCCGATCCTGCAGGTGGGTGCGGTGCCGGTGTTCATCGACGCCGATCCGATCACCGGCAATGCCCGCTGCGACCAGCTGGAAGCCGCCTTCACCCCCGGCGTCACCAAGGCCGTGATGATGGCCCACGCCCTGGGCAACCCCTTCGACCTGGCGGCCGTGCTGCGCTTCTGCCGCGCCCACGACCTCTATCTCGTCGAAGACAACTGCGACGCATTGGGGTGCTCCTATTCCATGCCCCGGGAGCTGGCCGAATCCCTCGGCTTCAGCGAGAACAGCCCCGGCCTCGATGAGGGCCCCGACCGCGTCATCCGCTGGACCGGCACCTGGGGCGACATCAGCACGCAGAGCTTCTATCCGCCCCACCACCTCACCATGGGCGAGGGCGGCGCCGTCAACATCGTCCGCGACCAGAAGCTCAAGGTGGTGGCCGAGAGCTTCCGCGACTGGGGCCGCGACTGCTGGTGCCCCTCCGGCAAGGACGACACCTGCGGCAAGCGCTTCGACTGGCAGCTGGGCGAACTGCCCGCCGGTTACGACCACAAGTACATCTACAGCCACCTCGGCTTCAACCTCAAACCCCTCGAACCCCAGGCCGCCATCGGCCGGGTGCAGCTGCGCCGCCTGCCGGAGTTCATCGAGGCCCGCAAGCGCAACTGGCAGACCCTGCGCGAAGGCCTGGTGGCCACCGAGCACCTTCTGGAGTTCTCCCTGCCCACCCACGCCACCGGCTGGGATCCTGTGGCCGGCTTCTCCTGGGATGCCAGCGGCTGCCGCAGCGACTGCTCCTGGTTCGGCTTCAAGATCGCCGTCAAGCCCGACGCCCCCTTCCGCCGCACCGACCTGGCCCGGGAGCTCGATGCCCACCGCATCGGCAACCGCATGCTGTTCGGCGGCAACCTGGTGCGCCAGCCGGCCTTCGTGCAGCTGCGCGCCGATCGCCCCGACGCCCTGCGGGTGGTGGGCGATCTGGCCGGCGCTGACGCCATCATGGTCGACACCCTCTTCCTGGGCACCTACCCGGGCCTCACGGCCTCGATGCTGGCCAGGGAGATCGCCGTGATCCGGGCCTTCTGCCAGGCCTGATGCGGCTGTTCATCACCGGCGGCACCGGCTTCATCGGCTCTCACGTGCTGGCGGGCGCCCTGGCGGCGGGGCACCAGGTGCGGGCCCTGCGCCGCTCGCCCAGCTCCGCCCCGGTGATCCCCCTGCCGCGCCAGCCCGAGTGGTGCGAGGGCGATCTGCTCACCCTCCCGGCCTCCGCGCTGGAGGGGGTTGAGGGGGTGCTGCATCTGGCCTCGGCGGGGGTGAGTCCGAAGCAGGTGCCCTGGGGCGAGCTGGTGCAGGCCAATGTGGCCGGCAGCCTGCGGCTGCTGGAGCTGGCGGCGGAGGCGGGAGTGCTCCGCTGCGTCGTCACCGGCACCAGCCACGAGTACGGCAACGCCGCCCGTCGTTTTGCGGCCATCCCCCCCGACGCCCCCCTGGAGCCCCTCAGCGCCTACGGGGCCAGCAAGGCGGCGGCCTTCCAGCTGCTCCGCACCTTCGCCATCGAGCGGCGCCTGGAGCTCTTCTACGGCCGCATCTTCACCGCGTATGGCGAGGGCCAGTACTCCGGCAACTTCTGGCCCTCCCTGCGCCGAGCCGCCCTGGCCGGGGAGGATTTCCCCATGACAAGCGGCCGCCAGGTCAGTGATTTCATCTCCGTCGCTGCCGTGGCGGCCCACCTGCTGGAGGCCTGCACGCGCCCCGATGTCGCCCCGGGCCGGCCCCTGGTGACCAACATCGGCTCGGGGGTCGCCACCACCCTGCTGGCCTTCGCCGAGGCCGAATGGGCCCGCCTGGGGGCGACCGGTAGATTGCGCCCCGGTGAGCGCCCCGACCGCCCTGATCAGATCGAGCGATACGTTCCGGACCTGGCTGGTTTGAGGCTCCCCGCGTCCCCTCTGCCCTGATGTCGATGAAGGTCCTGATCACCGGCGGTTGCGGCTTTCTGGGATCGAACCTCGCTGCCTCCT
>CAZBMT010000378.1:0-2804 GCA_964492645.1 uncultured Cyanobium sp.
GCAGCATCCGGTGGTGCATGTGGCCCATGAGGATGCGGCCGCCTATGCCGCCTGGGCCGGCAAGCAGCTGCCGAGCGAGGCCGAATGGGAGCGGGCCGCCCGTGGCGGCCGCGAGGGAGGGGAGTTCGCCTGGGGTGATGAGCTCCACCCCGGCGGCCGGCCCATGGCCAATACCTTCCAGGGGGACTTCCCGCACCACAACAGCCTCTTCGACGGCTGGGAGCGCACCTCGCCGGTGGGGTTCTTCCCGCCGAACGGCTACGGCCTGCTCGACATGATCGGCAACGTCTGGGAGTGGACGGACGACTGGTACCGCGGCCATGCAGCCACGGCCGGCGACTCGGGAGGTTGTTGCCGCGAGGCCAGCATCGATCCGGCCTCCCAGCACGGGAACCAGCCGCGCAAGGTGGTGAAGGGCGGCTCCTTTCTGTGTGCTCCGAGCTACTGCCGCCGCTATCGGCCCGCCGCGCGCATGGCGCAGGGAGTCGACACCTCCACCGGTCACATGGGCTTTCGCTGCCTCGTGAGGAGCTGAACCGTGACGGACATCCCCGCACTGGAGTGGCTCGATCGCTTCGCCGTTGGCCTGCGTTTCGTGCTGGAGGCTGTGTCGCTGGTGTGCGTGGCCCTGGGCTTCGCCGCCACCCTGCGCCTGGGCCTGCGTCAGATCCGGCATCAGTCGGTGCTCCTGGGCCACGGTCGCCAATCCCAGGGGCGGCGGTTCAACAGCCTCCGCCTCACCTTCGGCAGCTGGCTGTCGATGGCGCTGGAGTTTCAGTTGGCTGCCGATATCGTGGCCACCACCACCGCGCCCTCGAATCAGAACCTGATCCAGCTGGGCGTCATCGCCTTGATTCGAACCTTCCTCAACGTCTTTCTGGGTCGGGAAGTGGAACTGGAGCTGAAATTTGAGGAAGCCCAGCGCCAGCAGACCGAGCCGATCTCTCCCACCGACACCACCCCTTCCTCCTGATGGCCAACCTTACCAACGAACTGGCCAAGGAGCGCAACCGGGCTGCCGCTGAGCGCACGATGATGGCCTGGATCCGCACCTGCCTTTCGCTGATCAGTTTCGGTTTTGGGCTCGACAAGATCATCGGAGCCATCAATGCCAGCCGTTTTGATGGCAGTGCCCATACCGGCCTCAGTGTGCGCCTGATCTCCATGGGATTCGTGCTGGTCGGGATTCTGGCGATGGCGGCGGCGACCCGCCAGCACCTGCGCACCCTGAAGCTGATCCGACGCGACGACTTTCTTTACGCTGATCAACGCTCGATCTCCATCTTCACGGCTGTTGCCCTCACGATCATCGGCATCTTTGCCTTCCTGCTGCTGGTACTGGGTTCACCTTTCGCCTGACTGTCATGCCCCAAGCTGCAGCTTTTCTGGTCACAGCCACCATCGTCACCCTGATGTTCAGCCTCGGTCTGGGGCTGAAGCAGGTCCCGTTCCTGCTGCTCAGGGATCGTCCCGCCTTTCTCTGGCGCGTGATGCTTGGCACCTGCCTTCTGGTGCCCCTGGCGGGGCTGGTGCTGGTTCTGCTGCCCCTGCATGGGCTGCTGAGCCGGCCGGCCTGGGTAGCGATGGGCCTGATGCTGGCCTGTCCGAGCGCCCCACTGATCCTGTTTCGGGTGCGCAGCAGTGGCGGCACGGCCGAACTGGCGGCGCGATTGCAGATCGCCGCGGCTCTGCTGGCCATCGTGACGATTCCTCTGCTGGAGATCGTGTTCCGTGCCGGCGCCGGACTGCGCGGCTGGGAGATGGTGGAGTGGGGAATCACTCCGGCCCAGGTGGCGGGCCAGGTGCTGAAGGTGCAGGTGCTGCCGGTGATCGCCGGCATGGTGCTGGGGCAATGGCAGCCGCAACTGGCCCAGCGCTGCAGCCAGGCCCTCGGCAAGCTGGCCACCCTGATGCTGCTGTTGATGATGGTCGCGCTGGTTCTGCTCAGCGGCAGGCAGTTGCTGCCCTTCCTGCAGCAGAACCTGGTGGGCCTGGCCGGCATGGCCATCCTCAGCGTGCTCAGCCTGGCGATCGGCTACGGCCTCGCTGGTGTGGACCCTCTGGAGCGCCGCACCGTGGCCCTGGTGACGGGCATGCGCAACACGGGCTTGGCAGCCCAGCTCGCCCTCACCTACGGCAAGGCGCTGCCCGGTCTGGTTCCCGGCATCCTCTCCTATGTGCTGATCACCGTGATCGTGACCACGCTGTTCTTGAAGTGGCAGCAGCAGGAGCTGGCGCCCTCCGGCTGATCATCCGGGCTGGTCACCGCCCTTCGGCACGGTGCTTCGGTTGCCGTTGCGGATGGCGTGATAACCGGGGGAGAGGATCTCCACCCCGGCGGCGGCGAACTGATCCTGGAGCGCCGCCAGCACCTCCGAGAGGGTCTGGCGGTAGGTGTCCGGATGGCGCACGAAGGCGTTGAGCTCGTAGCTGATGTGGAAGTCGTTGAGGGAGGTCTGCAGCACGAACGGCGCCACCTCGTCGGTGATGCCCGCCACGCTGCCGGCGGCCGCCAGCATCAGCGCGTGCACCTGCCGCCAGGGCACGTCGTAGCCGATGGTGATCGTGGTGGCGATCGCCACGGGCTGGCTGATCTCGCGCCGCGAGAAGCTGTAGTTCACCACCGAGGCGCCGATCACGCTGGCATTGGGAATGCTCACCAGTTCGTTGCGCGGTGTCTGCAGGCGGGTGACCAGCAGGGCCCGGTCCTGCACCACCCCCACCACCCCGTTGATCTCCACCCGGTCGCCTTCGCGGAAGGCCCGGGTGTAGATGAGCATCAGTCCGCTGATGATGTTGCTGGC
>CAZBMT010000379.1:0-2799 GCA_964492645.1 uncultured Cyanobium sp.
CGATCAGGCCCGCCACGATGGCGGTGGCGCTGCTTCCCAGACCCCGGGCCGGGGGCACCGCCAGCTGCACCCGCGCCTCCAGGGCCACCGCCTCGACCCCCACCTCGCGCCAGACCCGCTGGGCCGAGCGGTAGACGAGGTTGTCGGGGCCTCCGCGCAGGTGGGCCCCCTCGGGGCCCTCGATGATCAGCTCGAACCGTTCACCACCTCCCTCGATCACCCGCAGCTCGAAGCGGTTGCCGAGATCCAGGGCGGCACCGAGGCAATCGAAACCCGGGCCGATGTTCGCGGTGGTGGCGGGAACCGCCACCACCACCCCCTGGCCGATCTGGGGCCGGACCATACGTGACCTGTCGTTGGGCTCAGTGTTGCAGCCGGCTCATCCCGGCAGCATCCGGGCCCGGCAGGCGGCGCTGAAGGTGCCGACCCCCGGATCCACCACGGCGGTGATCGGCATCGGCTCCAGGGTGGAGCGCAGCCGGCCCTTGTTGAGAAACGGGCCCAGGAAGGCCTGCGAGCGCAGGCTGGCCAGCAGCTTGGCGGCCGTGCCCCCCGCCAGCCAGAGCCCGCCACGGCTCAGGCAGGCCAGGGCCAGATCCCCGCAGACGCTGCCGTAGGCCCCGAGCCAGAGCTCCAGGGCCTCGGCCGCCAGGGGATCACCGGCGACGGCGGCCAGGGCCACCTGGGCCGGCAGGTCGGCCCGGTCGGGCCCATCGCCGGCCTCGCTCCAGAGCCGGGCGGGGACGCTGAGGGGGTGGTCGCCGCCTGGGTGGCGCCGTTCGAGCAGCCAGCGGGCCACGTGGCCCAGGCCGGTGCCGCTCACCACCCGCTCGATCGAGATCCGCTCCAGCCCCAGATCGGCCCGCAGCCACTGCTTCAGCTGCCACTCCCGCTCGCAGCGGGGAGCGAACTCCCCGTGGGCCGCTTCGCTCGGGATGGCCCGCAGGCCGGCGGCGGTGGGCAGGCCCATGGCCACCCCCAGGCCGGTGCCGGCCCCCAGCACCAGCAGCGGCGCCTGGGGATCCCGCCGGCCTTCCCGCACAGGGGCCGTCTGGGTGGCATCGAGATGGGGCAGTCCGTAGATCAGCACGGCGAAATCGTTGACCAGCTCCACCAGCGGCAGCCCGCAGTCGCGGGCCAGGCCGTCGCTGTCGAGCACCCAGGGGAGGTTGGTGAGCCGCGCCCGGCCCCCCTCCACCGGACCGGCGACGGCGAAGCAGGCGGCGGCAGGAACGCCGCCGGCCACCGGCCCGGCGACCGTCAGGAAGTGGCGCACCATCGGGGCCAGATCGGGCCAGTCCGCCGAGGCGAAGCGCTCCTCCAGCACCAGCTCGGGCCGCTCCCGACCCGGCCGCCAGAGACTGAGCAGGGTCTTGGTGCCGCCGATGTCGCCCGCCAGCAGGAGGCTCATGCCAGGGCCAGGGTGGCCAGCCGGCCGGCGTTGGCGGCGGAGGCGGCGGCCAGCAGGGCGTCGGCGGCAACGCTGCCCAGATCCCCCTGGCGGCGGCTGCGCAGGCTCACCGTGCGGGTTTCGGCCTCCCGGGCACCGATCACCCCCAGCACCGGAATCTTCATCTGCTCGCCGTTGCGGATCAGCTTGCCGAGCCGATCCCCGCTGTGGTCGATGCCGACGCGGATACCGGCGGCCGCCAGCTGGCCCCGCAGCTCTTCGGCCCAGGGGAGGGCGTCGTCGGTGACGGGCAGCAGCCGCACCTGCTCGGGGGCGAGCCAGAAGGGGAAATCACCGGCGTAGTTCTCCACCATCACGCCGAAGAAGCGCTCCAGGGAGCCGAAGATGGCGCGGTGGATCATGATCGGCCGGCAGCGGCTGCCGTCGGCGGCCACGTAGCTGAGATCGAAGCGTTCCGGCAGGTTGAAATCGAGCTGGATCGTGGAGCACTGCCACAACCGGCCGATCGCATCCTCGATCTTGAGGTCGATCTTCGGACCGTAGAAGGCGCCGCCCCCCTCGTCGACCTTGTAGGCCCAGCCCTTGCGCTCCAGGGCCTCCACCAGGCCGGCGGTGGCCAGGTCCCAGACCGCGTCCTCGCCGATCGACTTCTCGGGGCGGGTGGAGAGATGGATCTCGTAGCTGCGGAAATCGAAGGTGGAGAGAATGCGCTCGGTGAGGTTCAGCACCCGCAGGATCTCATCGGAGATCTGCTCCGGCAAACAGAAGACGTGGGCGTCGTCCTGGGTGAAGCCCCGCACCCGCATCAGGCCGTGCATCACCCCGGGCCGCTCGTAGCGGTACACAGTGCCGAGCTCGGCCCAGCGGATCGGCAGCTCCCGGTAGGAGCGCAGTCGGCTGGCGTAGGTGAGCACGTGGAACGGGCAGTTCATCGGCTTGAGCTGGTACTGCCGCTCGTCCACCGCCATCGGCCCGAACATGCTCTCGCTGTAGAAGTCGAGGTGGCCCGAGGTCTTCCAGAGGCTCAGGTCGGCCACATGGGGGGTGTAGAGGAGCTCGTAGCCGTCCTCGAAATGGGCAGAGCGCCAGAAGTCCTCGATCAGCAGCCGCATGCGGGCGCCGCGGGGGTGCCAGAACACCAGGCCGGCGCCGGCCTCCTCCTCGATCGAGAAAAGATCCAGGTCGGTGCCGAGCCGGCGGTGGTCGCGGCGCAGGGCCTCCTGCTTGCGCCGCTGGTATTCGGCCAGCTGCTCGGGCGTCTCCCAGGCGGTGCCGTAGATGCGCTGCAGCTGGGCCCGCTTCTCATCGCCGCGCCAGTAGGCCCCGGCCACGCTTTCGAGGGCGAAGGCCTTGGGATGGAGCTCGCCGGTGTGGGCCACGTGGGGGCC
>CAZBMT010000380.1:0-2769 GCA_964492645.1 uncultured Cyanobium sp.
AGCTGGCGAACGGTCCTCCGACCGCCACCGGCAGACCCCGTTGCTTGGCTTTGGCGATCTGGGTGGCCATGTCGGCCTTCTGGACGATCATTCCGGAGATCACCACCAGCTCCGCCCAGTTCCACTCGGCTTCGGTCACCTCGCGGACGTTCCTATCCACCAGCTTCATCTCCCAGGTCTGGGGCAGCAGGGCCGCCACGGTGACCATGCCGAGCGGGGGAAGGAGAACCTTGCGGTTGACCAGCTCGAGAATCTTTTCGTAGCTCCAGAACGTTTTCGGGAACTCGGGATAAATGAAGAGAGTGCGCATGCTGCAGGTGCTTGGGGGATGGTCCGGGGCGGATGGTCCGTAGGCGATAGCGCGGCTGCGGCAGGGGGTCGGGCTTGTTCCGCTGCGCCGCAACACTAGGCGGTTTCGAGAAATGTTCGATGGTTCTACCCCTTCCTCCCCTCGACTGGGGCTGGAAGGGGGCGGATCCTCTGCTGTAATGGTGGCCGTTCCTCGCAGCAGTGTCCGTGGGTGTGGTGTTCTATCTGGCGCTCGTCGGCGGCGGGCTGACCGCCGCCTTCCTGGCCACCGTCGTGCTCAAGGGCATCAGGCTGATCTGAGCCGCAGCGCTCCCTTCCGCCCCAGCTCCAGCACGCCCACCACCAGCCCCAGGCCGCCGAGCAGGGCGAACGTGGCGGACAGCCCCACGGTCATCGCCAGGCCGGCGGCCACCAGGCCGCTGATGCCACCGCCCCCCAGAAAGGCGATCTGCCCCAGACCGGCCATGCGGCCGCGCAGGGCCATGGGAGCGCCCACCTGCAGGATCAGGCTGGATCCGGCCAGCAGGCCGGCGGTGCCGGCGCCCAGCAGCCATGCCATGGCCAGGGCGATCGGCCCCCCTGACACGGCGGCCATCCCCAGCTGGGCCAGGGCCACCGCCACGGCACAGCCACCAAGCAGCAGTGCCGGCCGCTCACTGAGGGCGCGGCTGTTCCGCTGCAGGACCAGCCCGCCGACGATGCTGCCGGCCGCAAGCACGCTGGTGAACAGGCCGAGGGCCTGCGGCGACGGGCCCACCACCTCGGCGGCGATCAGGGGGGCCAGGCCCGGATGGAAGAAGCCCACCAGGCAGGCCACGGTGGTGAAGCGCAGCACGTGGCGCAGGGTGGGGCCGCAACCCCGCCAGGCGGCCCCGAGGCTGGCGCCGGCGCCCCCGGCGCTGCGCTGCTCCAGCTCCCGGTGGGGCCGCAGCAGCCAGACCACGGTGGCGATCGGCAGCAGGTAGGAGGCCGCATCGATCGCCAGGGCCATGGCCGGCCCGGAGAGGGCCACGAGCCAGCCGCCCAGGGGAGGGCCCACCAGCTTGCCGACGTTGAACACCACTGAGAAGCTGGCCAGGTAGGGGGCCACCTGCTCCGGGCGGTCCACCAGCAGCGAGCAGTACTTGCTGCGGGCCGTCAGCTCGAAGGAACTGGCGACGCCCACCACCAGGGTGCTCAGCAGCAGCAGCACCACCTGCCCCACCCCCTGGAGCAGGGGAATGGCCAGGGCCCCAAGGGCCGCCCCGGCGAAGAGGCCCCACTGGGAGCGGATCAGCACCCGCTCGCAGCCCAGCCGATCCGTGAGCACCCCCGCCCGGCCGCTGACCAGCAGGCTCGGCAGGGCCAGGGCGGCGAAGTGCAGCGCCAGCAGCAGCGGATTGCCGGTGCCGGCCATCAGGATCCAGCCCTTGGCCGTCAGCCCGGCGAAGGAACCGGTGGTGCTCAGCCCGGAGGCGAGCAGGAAGAGGGGGCGCTGGTGCCGCTGCAGCCAGCCGTCCGGCCGGCCCGGACTCAAGCCCGGCTCCGGGTCGCCGCCAGGGCGTCGCTCACCATCGCCCCGGCCCCCACCACCTCGCCGCGCAGGTCATAGGTGTCGGCGGCTGTGATCCGCACCGGCACCATCGTTCCGGGAGCGGCGCACAGCCCCCCCTTGCCGGGGTGCACGTGCACCTCCCCGTCCACGTCGGGGGCGAAGCGGGCGCAGCGACCCAGCATCTCGCCGCTGGTGGGGTTCTCCTGCTCGATCAGCACGTCCACGATCCGGCCCACCCAGGCAGCATTGCGCCCTGCGGCGATCGGCTGCTGCAGGGCCATCAGCCGGTCCCGCCGCTCGCTGGCGACCGCGGCGGGGACGGGATCCGGCAGGTCGGCGGCGGCGGTGCCGTCCTCGGGGGAGAAGGTGAACACCCCCACGTGGTCGAAGCGCTGCTCGGCCACGAACGCCAGCAGATGCTCGAAGTGCTCGTCGGTCTCCCCGGGGAAGCCGACGATGAAGGTGGTGCGGAGCACGGCATCGGGCAGCTGGTCGCGGATGCGCTGCAGCAGGGTGCCGTTGACCCCGGTCTGCCAGGGACGGTTCATCGCCCTCAGCACCTCCGGATGGCTGTGCTGCAGGGGGAGATCCAGGTAAGGCAGCACGTTGGGCACGTCCCGGTAGGCGCTCAGGACGGCTTCGGTGAGCCCGGTGGGGTAGGCGTAGTGGACCCGGATCCAGGGGATCTCCACCTCCCCCAGGGCCCGCAGCAGATCGTCGAGGCGGGGCCGGCCGTAGAGATCCAGCCCGTAGTTGGTGGTGATCTGGCTGATCAGGATCAGTTCCTTCACCCCCTGCCCGGCCAGCTGGCGGGCCTCCGCCACGATCGATTCGATCGGGCGGGAGCGCTGGTCGCCCCGCAGCCGGGGGATGATGCAGAAGGCGCAGCGGTAGTCGCAGCCTTCGGCCACCTTCAGGTAGGCCAC
>CAZBMT010000381.1:0-2769 GCA_964492645.1 uncultured Cyanobium sp.
CATCGTCACGATCGCCAGCCACGACGGCGCCGCCGCCGAGGAGGCCCAGCGCATCATCGAGGGCCTCACCCGTCGCGTCAGCGAGGGGGAGGTGTTCAACGGCTCGGTCACCCGGGTGATCCCGATCGGCGCCTTCGTGGAGATCCTGCCCGGCAAGGAGGGGATGATCCACATCTCCCAGCTCTCGGAGGCCCGGGTCGAGAAGGTCGAAGACGTCGTCAACGTCGGCGACCAGGTGACGGTGCGGGTGCGGGAGATCGACAACCGCGGCCGCATCAACCTCACCCTGCGGGGCGTTCCCCAGCAGGAGCCGGCGCCGGTCTGAGCGCCACGGGGGCCTGGCCGGACGGCCGGGTCCCCCTCACACGGCGAAACCCGGATCGATCACCGCCATCGCCGCCGCCGCCCGGCGGCAGAGATCGGCATGGGCCGGGCCGTGGCTGGCGATCAGGCAGCCGGCCTGGCGCACGTCGCCGCTGTTGTAGAGTAAGGGCCGGCCATCGGCATGGCTGAAGGCGCCGCCCGCAGCGACCAGCACCGCCTCCGGGGCGGCCATGTCCCAGTCCTTGGGGGCACTGCGGCCCGACAGGGAGATGTAGAGGTCGGCCTCCCCCCGCAGGATCGTGGCCACCTTGCCGCCCACGCTGCCGATCGCCGTGCTGCGGGCGGGCCGCAGCTCGGCCAGCAGCCGCTCCAGCCGGTCGTCGCGGTGGTTGCGACTGGCCACCAGCACCAGCTCCTCGCCGCGGCCGCTGAGGGTGGCAGGGAAACGCTCGCCGTTCCGGTTCTCGCGCCAGGCCTCGCCCGCCGCCGGGCTGCCGCCCTCGGCCCCCACCAGCCCGAACCAGAGCTCCTCCGGTTCCGGCAGCAGCACCACCCCCAGCACCGGCCGCTGGCCGTGCACCAGGGCCAGGTGGACCGCGTACTCGCCGGTGCCCTGCAGGAAGTCCTTGGTGCCATCGAGGGGATCGAGGATCCACAGCCACTCGGCCTCCAGGGACTGGTCTGGCACCAGCACCTCGGCGGCGGTCTCCTCGCTCAGCAGGGTCCAGTCCGCCCCCGGGAAGGCCGCCGCCAGGCCGTCCAGCAGCCAGCGGTTCACCGCCAGATCCGCCGCCGAGACCGGCCCCTCGCCGCCGTGGTCGACGCTCATGGCCGGCGGGAAGCCGTAGGGGGGCGCCTCGCCGCGGGCATAGGCCCGCAGGATGTCGGCCGCCCCCCAGGCCAGCCGGCGCAGCTCCGCCAGAAGGGGCTCACGGCCGATGCCGTCGGGCAGGGCGAAGGAAGACGGCATCATGGGGACCGGAAAACGGCATTGTGCAGGATCCGGTGCAGGAGCAGGAACCCGCCGCCGGCGTCCTCTACCTGGTCGGCACCCCCATCGGCAACCTCGACGACCTCTCCCCCCGGGCCCGACGGGTGCTGGCGGGCGCCGACCGGGTCGCCTGCGAGGACACCCGCCGCAGCGGTCTGCTGCTGCACCACCTCGGCATCCGGGCGCCGTTGCTGAGCTTCCACCAGCACAACCAGACGGCCCGCATCCCCCAGCTGCTGGCAGCCCTCGAGGCGGGGGAGGCGATCGCCGTGATCAGCGATGCCGGCCTGCCAGGGGTGTCGGACCCTGGCCAGGAGCTGGCGGCCGCCGTCCGGGCCGCCGGCCGCCAGGTGATCTGCGTTCCCGGCCCCAGCGCCGTCACCACCGCCCTGGTGAGCAGCGGCCTGCCCACGGGCCGCTTCTGCTTCGAGGGCTTCCTGCCGCCGAAGGGCAGTCCCCGGCGCCAGCGGCTGGAGGCCCTGGCGGGGGAGGAGCGCACCATCGTGCTGTTCGAGGCGCCCCACCGCCTGCTGGCCCTGCTTGAGGACCTGCTGGCGGTGCTCGGCGACCGGCCCCTGCAGGTGGCCCGGGAGCTCACCAAGCGCCACGAGGAGCAGGTGGGGCCGACGGTGGCGGCGGCCCTGGAGCACTTCCGCCGCACCCCGCCCCAGGGGGAATGCACCCTGGTGCTGGGCGGTGCGCCGCCGGCGGCGGCCCCTGTCTGGGACGAGGATGACCTGCGCCGCGCCCTCGGGGAGCTGGTGGCGGGCGGTCTCAGCAACCGGGAGGCCGCCCGCACCCTGGCCGAGCGCAGCGGCCACAGCCGCCGGGACCTCTATGCCCTGCTGCACCGCGAGCCGTCAGACTGACCCAGCCGGTCCTGCGACGCCCCGATGCTTCTGCGCCTGCGCCTCCTGTGCGGCAGCCTGCTGGGCGGCACCCTGCTGCTGACCCTGCTCTGCCTCGGGGCCCAGAACCTGGAGATGCGGCCCCAGCTGCGCTTCGGCTTCGCCCGCAGCGCCCCGCTGCCGGCCGGCTTCATCGTGGGGGTGGCCCTGGTGCTGGGCGTGATCAGCGGCGGTGCCAGCGCGGCCCTGCTGCTGCCCGGCAGCCCCCCGGGCGACGAGGGCTGAGTCTCAGCTGCCGGGCAGGGCGTAGAGGGCCCCCTCGATCACCAGCCGGCTGATGCCCTGGGCCAGCAGGTAGGGGGCGGTGAGCTCGAACACCTTGAGGTCGGGCAGCTTGATCACCCGCTGGGTGCGGCCGCACTGGCGCTTGGCCTGGCGGGGGTTGAGGAACACCACCAGCGCCTGGCGCTCGAGCTCGGCGGCCGGCAGCCGGCCCAGCTCGGGAAACTCGCTCAGGGGCCGGGCCTGCAGCTCCACGGTCTTGTCGACCAGCATGTAGGCGCTGGCGGGCAGGGCGGCGCTGGCCAGGGGCTGCAGCCGGCCGTC
>CAZBMT010000382.1:0-2761 GCA_964492645.1 uncultured Cyanobium sp.
CTCAACCCCATGTGGCGCCAGGGCATGTTCGTCATGCCCTTCATGGCCCGCCTGGGCGTGACAGGCAGCTGGGGCGGCTGGAGCGTCACCGGTGAAACCGGCGTCGACCCCGGCTTCTGGAGCTTCGAGGGCGTGGCTGCCGCCCACATCATCTTCAGCGGCCTGCTCTTCCTGGCCGCCATCTGGCACTGGACCTACTGGGATCTCGAGATCTGGCAGGACCCCCGCTCCGGGGAGCCGGCTCTCGACCTGCCCAAGATCTTCGGCATCCACCTGCTCCTGGCGGGCCTCGGCTGCTTCGGTTTCGGAGCCTTCCATCTCACCGGCGTCTTCGGTCCGGGGATGTGGATCTCGGATCCCTACAGCCTGACGGGCCACCTCGAACCGGTGCAGCCCGCCTGGGGACCGGAGGGCTTCAACCCCTTCAACCCTGGCGGGATCGTGGCGCACCACATCGCCGCCGGCATCGTCGGCATCATCGCCGGCATCTTCCACATCACCACCCGACCCCCGGAGCGCCTCTACAAGGCCCTCCGCATGGGCAACATCGAGACGGTGCTGGCCAGTGCCATCGCCGCGGTGTTCTTCGCCGCCTTCATCGTGGCCGGGACCATGTGGTACGGCTCGGCGGCCACCCCGGTCGAACTGTTCGGCCCCACCCGCTACCAGTGGGATCAGGGCTACTTCAAGACGGAGATCAACCGTCGCGTCCAGACCGCCATCGACAACGGCGCCACCAAGGAAGAGGCCTATGCCGCCATTCCCGAGAAGCTGGCGTTCTACGACTACGTCGGCAACAGTCCGGCCAAGGGCGGTCTGTTCCGCGTGGGCCCGATGATCAACGGTGACGGCCTGCCGACCTCCTGGATCGGTCACATCGCCTTCACCGACAAGGAAGGCCACGATCTCGAAGTCCGGCGTCTGCCCAACTTCTTCGAGAACTTCCCGGTGGTGCTCCAGGACGAGCAGGGCATCGTCCGCGCCGACATCCCCTTCCGTCGGGCCGAGGCGAAGTACTCCTTCGAGCAGCAGGGAGTGACGGCCACCGTCTACGGCGGTGCCCTCAACGGCCAGACCTTCACCGACCCGGCCGATGTCAAGCGGCTTGCCCGCAAGGCCCAGCTCGGCGAGGCCTTCGAGTTCGACCGCGAGACCTACCACTCCGACGGCACCTTCCGCAGTTCCCCCCGCGGCTGGTTCACCTTCGGCCACGCCTGCTTCGCCCTGCTCTTCTTCTTCGGCCACATCTGGCACGGTGCCCGCACCCTCTACCGTGATGTCTTCGCCGGGATCGACCCCGATCTCGGTGAGCAGGTGGAGTTCGGTCTGTTCGCCAAACTGGGCGACCGTTCCACCCGGCGCCTGCCCGAGGGCTATGTGCCCCCGGCCGGTTCCACCCTCAGCTGACCGCCAGTCCCCCCGAGGATTCCCATGGAGAGCTTCGCCTACATCCTGATCCTGGCCCTGGCCATTTCCACGCTGTTCTTCGCGATCGCCTTCCGCGACCCCCCGAAGATCGGCAAGTGACCACCAGCCTCCTGGATTGATGCCGCCCCCGGGAGACCGGGGGTTTTTTCTTGCTTCGGGCCCCAGCCGGGAGGCAGCCCCTTCTCTTTGTGCGCGTAGCTGTTTACACTCCGAGCACTTGGACGCGTGCCCGGGGATGCAGTGTCCCTCCTGCCAACACACCGATAGCCGCGTTCTGGAATCACGGGCCGCCGATTCCGGGCGCAGCGTGCGGCGGCGGAGGGAGTGCCTCAACTGTGATTTCCGCTTCACCACCTACGAACGGGTCGAGACCGTTCCGATCACCGTGGTCAAGCGCAACGGCAGCCGTGAAACCTTCAACCGCAGCAAACTGCTGCACGGTCTGCTGCGGGCCTGCGAGAAGACGGGCCTGGAGCCGGCCCGGCTCGAGGCTGTCGTCGACGACATCGAACTGGCCCTGCAGCAGCGGGTCGGTCGTGAGGTGAGCAGTAATGAGATCGGTGAGCTGGTGCTCCAGCGCCTGAGGGAAATGAGTGAGGTGGCCTACGTGCGCTTCGCCTCCGTGTATCGCCAGTTCCAGAGCGTCAGCGATTTCGTGGCCACCCTTGAAGGGCTGGGCAGCCGCGGCAAGGCCAAGAGCCGGCTGGCGGTTGTGGGCTGAACCAGGCGCCACCGTTCCGAGGCGATCAGGGAGGCGTTGCCTTGGTAGAGTGATCGATCGGGTGTGCGCTGCAGGCGGGCAGCCATCCCGTTCCTTCGCACTGCCATCGGCAGACCGCCCCAGCTCCATGACCCTCACTCCTTCTTCCGAAGCCGACACCCTCGAGGCCCATACGCCGATCAGCAGCGAGGAGGCCGCCGACATCGAGGCCGCAGTGGATCTCGATCTGGCGATCCCGGAAGAGGTGCCCAGCGCCGACGACTCCAGCAGCCGGGTCAGCGCACGGGACGGCGACGGTGTGGGCTTCACGCTGGATGAGTTCGCAGCCCTGCTCAGCAAGTACGACTACAACTTCAAGCCTGGCGACGTCGTCAACGGCACGGTGTTCGCCCTGGAATCCAAGGGCGCCATGATCGACATCGGCGCCAAGACCGCGGCCTTCATGCCGCTGCAGGAGGTGTCGATCAACCGTGTCGAGCATCTCTCCGACGTGCTCGAACCCGGCGAGGTGCGTGAGTTCTTCATCCTCCGCGAGGAGAACGAGGACGGCCAGCTGACCCGGTCGGTGCGTCGCATCGAGTACCAGCGGGCCTGGGAGCGGGTGCGCCAGCT
>CAZBMT010000383.1:0-2739 GCA_964492645.1 uncultured Cyanobium sp.
GGCCCTGCGGGGCGACAACGAGCTCTGGCTGGGGCTGGCCCTGATGAGCGGCCACCTCGATGGCCTGGATCCGGCCGAGCTGGCGGCGGTGCTGGAGGCCATCTCCACCGAGGTGAACCGGCCCGATCTCTGGTGCGGCTACCCGCCGCCACCGGCCTCCGAGGAGGCCCTCCACGACCTGCGCGGCCTGCGGCGCGAGCTGCAGCGCCAGCAGGAGCGGGCCTCGGTGGTGGTGCCGGTGTGGTGGGAGCCGGAACTCACCGGCCTTGTTCATGCCTGGGCCCGGGGCGCCAGCTGGAACGACGTGATCGCCAACACCTCCCTCGATGAGGGGGATGTGGTGCGCATCCTGCGGCGCACCGTCGACCTGCTGGCCCAGATCCCTTACTGCGAGGCGATCAGCGATCATCTGCGCACCAATGCCCGCCGCGCTCTGCGCGCCATCAACCGCTTCCCCGTGTGCGAGGTGGAGGATCTGCTGGCCGGCGCGCCGCCGGAACCGGCTCCCAAGGCCAGCCCCGATCCGGCACCGGGGCTCTGAAGCGGCCCCCACGACAGGCAGGGCCCCCTTCAACCGTCGCCTTCTGCTGCGCGTCATCGCCGCTCAGGTCCTCGCCACGCACACGGGCCAGCGCTTCAAGGGCCGCCAACTCCCAGCGGCCCTAGGATGCAGATGTCTGCATGGATTGAGGCCTTGCGCACAACGCTCGATCTGAACGATGACCTTCTGGCGGAAGCCAAGGTCCTGGCCGCCCGCGAGCGTCTCACCCTCACCCGGCTGATCGAGGAGGGCCTGGCCCTGCGCCTGCGCCAGGGCTGCCCTGCCGCCCCGGCCGCCGCTGCTCGCCCACCCCTCCCGGTCCATGCCGGCCGGGGTGGCCTGGCTCCCACCGTGCGCGACCCCCGCAGCAATCGCTCGCTGCTGGAGGCGGCCGATGGCCTGCCACCGCCATGACCCCTGATGTGAACGTGCTGGTGGCGGCCTCCCGTTCCGACCATCCCCATCACCAGCCGGCTCTCACCTGGCTGGATGCCGCACTCGATGCTTCCGCGCGGGGAACGCGTCTGCGTCTGATGCCGATGGTGACGGCCGGCTTTCTGCGCCTGGTGACCCATCCAAGGGTGTTTCTCGAGCCCAGCCCCTTGGAGGCTGCCCAGGAGTTTCTGGAGGCGCTGCTGGCCGCTGACGGCGTCGAACTGCTGACGCTCGGTTCGGAATGGCCGCTGCTGGATCCGCTCTGCCGACGGCACCAGCTTGTGGGTAACGCCATCAGCGATGGCTGGATCGCCGCTGCCGTGCTGGCCCGCCAGGAGTGTCTGGCCACGTTCGATCGTGATTTTCTGCGTCTGCTGCCGGCTCGCCGGCTGGTGCTCCTGGAGCCCTGAGGGCCCAAGGCTCGCGAGGCCCTCAGATCCCCAGCCGCTCCCAGATCACGTCCAGATTGGCCCGGTGCAGGTCGGTGGCGAAGCAGGCCTCCAGCTGCTCGGGGCCCAGGTGGCTGGTCACCGCCGGATCGCCCGCCAGGTTGGCGCGGAAGTCGCCGCCCTCGCTGTTCCAGGCGGCATGGGCGTGGCGCTGCACGATCCGGTAGGCCTCCTCCCGGCTCAGCCCCGCCTCCACCAGGGCCAACAGCACCCGCTGGCTGAACACGACGCCGCCGTAGACGTTCATGTTGCGGGCCATGTTCTCCGGGTAGACCCCCAGCCCCTCGATCACGGCGGTCATCTCCCGCAGCATGAAGTGCAGGGTGACCGAGCAGTCGGGCAGCATCATCCGCTCCACCGAGCTGTGGCTGATGTCGCGCTCGTGCCAGAGGGCCACGTTCTCCAGGGCCGCCACGGTGTAGCTGCGCAGCACCCGGGCCAGGCCGCTGATGCGTTCGCTGCGGATCGGGTTTCGCTTGTGGGGCATGGCCGAGCTGCCCTTCTGGCCCTTGGCGAAGTTCTCCTCCACCTCCAGCACGTCGGAGCGCTGCAGGTTGCGGATCTCGGTGGAGAAGCGCTCCAGGGAGGTGCCCACCAGGGCCAGGGTCTGCACGTACTCGGCGTGGCGGTCGCGGCCGATCACCTGGGTGCTGGCGGTGTCGGGCACCAGGCCCAGCAGCCGGCAGGTGATCGCCTCCACCTCGGGGTCGGTGTTGGCGTAGGTGCCCATGGCGCCGCTGATCTGGCCCACGGCCACCACCCGCTCGAGCCGCTCCAGCCGCTCCCGGTTGCGCTCGGTTTCGGCCAGCCAGCCGGCCACCTTGAAGCCGAAGGTGATCGGCTCGCCGTGGATGGCGTGGGAGCGGCCGATCATCACCGTGTCCTTGTGGGCCCGGGCCAGCTCCCGCAGAGCTTCGGCGAGGGCATCGAGCTCGGTGCGCAGCACCGCCATCGAGGCCTTGAGCTGCAGGGCCAGGCCGGTGTCCAGCACGTCGGAGCTGGTCATGCCCACGTGGATGTAGCGGCCCGCGTCGCCGACGTGCTCGTTGACGTTGGTGAGGAAGGCGATGACGTCGTGGCGCACCTCCGCCTCAATCTCCAGAATCCGCGGCACCTCGAAGGCCGCCTTCTCGCGGATGGCGGCCATCGCCCCGGCCGGCACCCGGCCCAGCTCGGCGTTGGCCTGGCAGGCGGCGATCTCCACCTCGAGCCAGCTGCGGAACTTGGCGTCCTCGCTCCAGAGGTCGCCCATCTCCGGGAGGGTGTAACGCTCGATCAAGGGCCGGGCGGTGGCGAAGGATCCCCCAACCTATC
>CAZBMT010000384.1:0-2683 GCA_964492645.1 uncultured Cyanobium sp.
GCGCTCTTCATCGCAACATCCCCTCCAGCTCCTCGATCCCCTGCAGGATCTCCTGCTCGATCGCCTTCAGTTCCGCCAGGATTTCCAGCGGCGGACGATGCTCCACCTCTTCGTGCACCAGCTCCTTGTAGCGGTTGAGGCTGAGGTCGTAGCCCTGCTCGGCGATCTCTGCCTTGGGCACGCAGAAGCTCTGGGCGGTGCGTTCGCGCTGCCGCTCGGAATCCTTGCGGTGGCGCCAGCGGGCCAGGCAGTCGGGCAGGTTGTTCTTGTCGTGTTCGCCTTCGGCCAATGCTTCCTTCGGAGCGGGCCCGAGTTTTTCCAGCGGCAGCAGCGGATTGCGCTTGTCGTCGAGGCTCCAGCCGTCGGCTGTCATGTCATAAAACCAGACGTGGTCTGTGCCGCCCCGGCCGGTTTTGGTGAACAGCAGGATCGCTGTGCTCACGCCCGCATAGGGGCGGAATACGCCACTCGGCAGCGAGACCACGCCCTCCAGGAAGTGATCTTCAACAAGGGTGCGGCGCAGTTCCTTGTGGGCCTTGCTGGAGCCTAACAGCACGCCATCGGGCACGATCACCGCCGCCCGCCCGCCGGGCTTGAGCAGCTGCAGGAACAGGGCCATGAACAGCAGCTCGGTCTTCTTGGTCTTCACCACCCGCTGAAATCGGGCGCTGGTGCTTTCGATGTCCAACGATCCTGCGAAGGGCGGATTGGCCAGGATCAACGAGTAGCGGTTTTCTTCGGCAGCGGTGTCTTCCGAGAGGGAATCGCGGTAGCTCACATCGGGGTTCTCCACCCCATGCAGCAGCATGTTCATCGCACCGATGCGCAGCATCGTGTTGTCGAAATCAAAGCCATGGAACAGGCCATGGTTGAAGTGCTCGCGCAGTTGGGGGTCGCTGAGCAGCTCCGGGTGGTGCTGGCGCAGGTATTCGCCAACCGCCACCGGGAATCCGCAGGTGCCGCAGGCCGGATCGGCCATCACATCGGTGGGCACTGGCTCGGTCATCGCCACCATCAGCTCGATGATGTGGCACGGTGTTCGGAACTGGCCGTTGGTGCCGGCCTGGGCCATTTTCCCCAGCATGTACTCGTAGATGTCGCCCTTGGTGTCGCGGTCGGCCATCGGCACCGCATCGAGCAGGTCCACCACTTTCGCGAGCAGCGCCGGAGTGGGGATCGTGAAGCGCGCATCCTTCATGTGGCCGGCATAGGCCGAGCCATCACCGCCCAGTTCACGCAGGAAGGGGAACAGGCTTTCGCCCACCAGTGAATACATCTCACCGGCGGCCAGATGCTTGAAGCGGCTCCAGCGCAGCTGCTCGTAGGGGCGCTTGTGGACGTCGGCGCCCTCCGGGAACAGGCGCCGCGCCATCGGTTGGCCGGTGCGCTGGGCCTTGCGTTCCTCCAGGGTTTCCAGCTCATCGAGCCGCCGGATGAACAGCAGATAGGTGAGCTGCTCCAGCACCTCCAGCGGGTTGGCGATGCCGCTGCTCCAGAAGGCGTTCCAGATGGCATCGATCTGGTTGCGCAGCTCACCAGTGAGCACCGAGGCGGCCGTGGTACCGGGGGTGATGGTGGGCTGGGCCGTGGCGGCCGCGCCATTCCCGCTGCGGCGGCTGCGGCCGTTGCCCGCCGGCGATGCAGCCCTAGCGGGTGGACCCATACCGGGTGCTTTTAGCCCTCCGCCCGGGCCGCGGGCCTTCTCGGCTTTGCCCAACGCCACCACATGGTCCTTGGCGGCTTCGAAATCCTCGTCACTGAAGGGTTCGTCGGCCTCTTCGGCCAGGGCCGCCCGCAACTCCTCGTTGCTCACGCGGCTGCCGTCGTCGGGGATCAGGGCCAGCAGGGCGTCGGTGAGGTCGGTGCGGGTGGGCATCAGACGTGGAGCGCGGCAGGCAGGGGAGGGTTGGGCCCAGTGTGTCGCCTGTCTGGCGATGCTGCTGGACCAGTCATGCGAAAGACGATCGCCAGTCCATCACCCGCTCAAGCTGCCACCACCCAGTTCTCCAGCAGCAAGCCTTCCACCCGCTGGAATTCGCGCAGATTGTTGCTCACCAGGGTGAGCCCTTCGCTGCGGGCATGGGCGGCGATGTGCAGATCATTCACGCCGATCGGCTGTCCCTGCCGCTCAAGAGCGGAGCGGATCTGTCCATAGTGCTGGGCGGCCTTGGCCCCATAGCTGAGCACCTCAAGGCGGCTGCAGAAATCCTCCACCACCGCAAGCGAGCGATCCGGCGCCGAGCTTTTCTCTGCCCCGTGCAGCAGTTCGGCCAGGGTGATCGCCGAGATGGCCATGTGGCCGGCATGGCGGTTGAACAGCTGCAGAGCCGAGGCTGGCCTGCGCTTGATCACGTCGATCGTGATGTTGGTGTCCAGCAGGTAGCGCAGCATCTGCAGGGTTCTTCAGAGGCTGTCCCGTTCGCCCTGCTGCTGAGAGGCCCGTTCGGCCATGAAGTCGTCGGGAAGGCTGGGATCTGAGAGGAAGAAGCTGTCCCAGCTGCTGCCCAGCGGGGCAATGATGCGCTCGCAGCCACGGGCGCGCACTTCCACTTGCTTGACGGTGTCCGGAAGTCGCAGCTCGGCAGGGATGCGCACCGCCTGACTGCGGTTGCTTAGGAACAGGCGGGTGATCGCCAAGGCTCTACTGCGATGGATATCCCATGAGGATATCCCGGATTCGCTC
>CAZBMT010000385.1:0-2680 GCA_964492645.1 uncultured Cyanobium sp.
CCGTCGCCACTTCGAAGGGCCGCTCCGGCATCACCGCCTGGCGATTGAGGGTGCGGACGACGAGGTGATTGTCGCTGAAATCGAGGGTATAGGGCGCCCCATCCTTGCCGCCATAGCGAACCTGAACCATGGCGGTGCCATCGCTGCGGCGCTCACTCTCCGCGCATCAGCCTGTGAATTCAAGCCGGCGGCACAGGACGTGATCTGCCGTCACAGGTCTGGGGAATCTTCACCCTTCTTCAGAGGGTCACGCCCATCTCCGCCAGGGCGTCCGCCTTCACCCACACCGACACCGAGCCCCCGGGGCAGTGCCATTCCGCCCAGCCGCCGCCGTTGCTGGTGATCGGCGTCCGGATGTGCCCGGTGAGGTCGCGGAAGCTGGTGTGGCGCTTGCCCGCCTCCCTCCACTTGTGGCCGGCGGGCCCGTCGCTCATCAGCACCGCCAGGGCCCTGGGGTGGCCCGGGGTGCCCAGGCGTGTCCAGCCGATGGTGTTGTCATGGTCGAGGTAGACGTATTGCGGCCCGTGGGCGCAATGGCCGCGGGCCAGCAGGAAGCTGTCGATCAGAGAGCGGTGGCTGGGCAGCACGATCCGGTGCTCCTGGCCGTCTTTCCTGTCGGTGTACGCGGCGCCGTAGTAATCGGCATGGAAGATGCAGGGATAGCCCTGGTCGCGCGGCAGGTTGACGGCTTAGGCGAGGGGTTTGAACCAGGCCTCCACCATCGATTCCGGGGCCTGCAGGGGCTGGGTGTCGTGGTTGTCCACCAGGGTCACCGCCAGCAGCGGCAGCTGCTGCATCAGGGTGCCATCGAGGAGCCGGCGCATGTCGTAGTTGCCCCCGCTGTGGCTGGCCTGGTGGAAGTTCATGTGCAGCGGCGCATTGAACAGGCTCAAGTGGCCGCCGGTGTTGGCCGCGTACCAGTGCAGGCTCGCGAGGATGGAGGTCCAGGACTCGCCCACCACGAACGGATCCTGCTGGGCATGGTTCTCCAGGTCGCTGATCCAGTCGAGGAAGAAATCGCTGGCGATGTGCTTGATCGCATCGAGCCTGAAGCCGTCCGCCCCCACCTGCTCGAGGCTCCAGCGGCCCCAGTGCTTGAGCTCACCGCGCACCTCCGGATGGTTCACGTTCAGGTCGCTGCCCATGAGGTCGCCGAAGTTGCCCTTCTCCAGATCGACGTTGCTCTCGAAGCCGGCTCCCTGGGTGCGCCAGAGGGCCCTGAATCAGTGATCGAACGTGTTGTGATCGATGCCATCGAAGTGATACCAGTGCCACTGCATCGACGAATAGCGGTCGCCGCGACCGTCGAAGCGGAAGCGAGTCCAGGCGCTGATGGTGCGTTCCTCCCCCAGGGGCCGGTTGCGATCGACGGGATCGAAGGGCGTGGCCCGGTACTGCTCCTGGGCGTCGGCGTTCACTTGTGGTTGAACACCACATCGGCGTACACCTGCATCCCGGCGGCGTGGCAGGCCTCGATGGCCTCCAGATACTCCTGCTTGGTGCCGTAGCCCACGTCCCACACGCTCCCCCCCTTGCCCGCCGGCGCCGCCAGCTTGCGGGCGCTGATCTCCGCTTCGTGGCTGGCCAGCCACTGCCGCAGCAGGGCCATGGTGGCCGCTCCGGTGTCGAGGGCCGGATCCCGCTCCACGGCCAGGGCCTCCCGCCTGAGCGATTCGAATGGTGAGGCCATGGGGGCGGGCGGGGGTGCGCGTCAACGGATGTCGTAGCGGAGCCAGCGGCAGTCGATGCCGCCGTTGCTCACCGGCACCCGGCGGCTGGCCTTCATGCGCAGGGCGCCGGTGAGCGCGGGGTTGCCGCTCAGCAGCCACAGGGTCCAGCCGCCGCAGCGCTCCTTCACCATCCGGCCCAGATCGCCGTAGAGCGCCTCCAGGTCGTCGTCCGCTCCGAGCCGCTCGCCGTAGGGCGGGTTGCACACCAGCATCCCGGGCGTTTCCGGGGGGCGGAAATCGCGGCAGTCCCCCTCCTGCAGCGCGACCCAGTCGGCCACACCAGCCGCCGCCGCGTTGCTGCGGGCCATGGCCAGCACGGCCGGATCCCGCTCCATCCCCAGGATGGCCGCCAGGGGTTCACCGTCGGGGAGGCTGGTGCGGGCCAGGTCCTGGGCGGCCTGCCGCTCCCGCTGCCAGAGGGCGGCATCGAAATCGGGCCAGCGCTCCAGGCTGAAGCGGCGCTCCAGGCCGGGGGCGCGCCCGAGGGCCCGGCAGGCGGCTTCGATCAGCAGGGTGCCGGAGCCGCAGAAGGGATCGGCCAGGGGCACGGTCCCGTCCCAGCCGGTGTGGGCGATCAGGCCGGCGGCCAGGTTCTCCTTGAGGGGGGCCAGGCCCATGACGGCCCGGTAGCCGCGCCGGTGCAGGCTGGCGCCGCCGCCATCGAGGCTCAGCACCGCCTCAGGGCCGCCGCCGCCGGGGCGGCCGGGGCTGAGGTGCAGGTGCAGCACCAGGTCGGGATCGTCCAGATCCACCGAGGAGCGCGACCCCCACACCTGGCGCTGCCGGTCGACAAGGGCGTTCTTGACCTGCAGGGCGCTGTAGTGGCTGTGGCTGAGTCCGGGCAGGCTGCCGCTGGCCTCCACCCGGAAACTCAGCCGGGGCGGCAGCCAGCGCCCCCAGTCGGCGGCCCGCTGCACGCCGTCGTAGAGCTCTTCGCGGCCGCGGCAGGG
>CAZBMT010000386.1:0-2676 GCA_964492645.1 uncultured Cyanobium sp.
GATCAACGTGCGGGCCTGGGGGGAGGACCCGGCCACGGCCGGTGCCCTGGCGGCCGCCTTCTGCCGCGGCGTCCAGGCCGAAGGCGTGCTCGCCTGCGCCAAGCACTTCCCCGGCCACGGCGACACCGCCAGCGACTCCCACCTGGAGCTGCCCCTGATCCCCCATGGCCGCACGCGCCTGGAGGCGGTGGAGCTGCCGCCCTTCCGGGACGCCATCGCGGCGGAGGTGGCCGCGGTGATGACCGCCCACCTGCTGCTGCCTGCCTTCGACCCCGACCATCCGGCCACCCTGTCGCGGGCCGTGCTCACGGGGCTGCTGCGCCAGGAGCTCGGTTTCGAGGGGCTGGTCGTCACCGACGCCCTGGTGATGGAGGCGATCGCCGGCCGCTACGGCCCCTCGGAGGCCGCGGTGCTGGCCCTGGAGGCAGGGGCGGACCTGGTGCTGATGCCGGGGGACGCCGACGGGGCGATCGACGCCATCGTGGCGGCGGTGGCGTGCGGCCGGCTCAGCCTGGAGCAACTGCAGGCCAGCCGTCAGCGCCGCCGCCGGTCCCTGGAGCGCTGCCCCGCCGCCCCCGACACCGACGCCCTGGCCCCCCTGGGCGGCCTCAGCAACGGCCCCGCTCCCGCCGACCGGGCGCTGGCCCTGGAGCTGGTGCAACGCAGCCTGGTGTCGCGGGGGCGGGGCCCGGTGTCCGGCGGCCCCGGGGTGAATCTGCTCCGCCTCGACAACAGCCTGGCCTGCCCCTTCCTGCCCGCGGGGGCCCCGGCCCTGGCCCTGCCGGCCGCTGCCGGATGGCGGACCTGCCTGATCGACGGCCAGGGCCCTTCCCCCTGGAGCGGGGACGGGGAGGCCCCCCTGGCCCTCGAGCGGCTGGGCGAAGGACCGGTGCTGCTGCAGCTGTTCGTGCGCGGCAACCCGTTCCGGGGCCGGGCCGACGGGTCGGATCCCTGGCCGGCGGCGATCCGCCAGCTGCAGGCCGCCGGCCGGCTGGCGGGCCTGGCCGTCTACGGCAGCCCCTACGTCTGGGAGGCCCTGGCCGCCCTGCTGGATCCCCAGGTGCCGGCCGCCTGGTCGCCGGGCCAGATGGCCCTGGCCCAGGGCGAACTGCTGGGCCGCCTCGGCTTCGGGCCCCAGGGGAGCGCCACCCCCGACGCCGTCGCCCCCAGCACGACCGCTGCGGAGGACTTCACCGACTGAGCCCCCACCGGCACCTAGCCTCCTGGGACGTCCGACCTGCCCTGCGGCGACCGATGCTGAGCCTGTCGATGATCGTGCGCAACGAGGCCGAGCGACTCGAGCGCTGCCTGGCTTCGGTGGCCGGCTTCGTCGACGAGATGGTGGTGGTGGACACCGGCTCCGACGACGACACCGCCGCGATCGCCGCCGCCTGCGGTGCCAGCGTGCACCACCTGGACTGGCCGGGGGACTTCGCCCCCGCCCGCAACCACGCCCTGGATCTGGTGACGGGTGACTGGGTGCTGGTGCTGGATGCGGATGAATGGCTGCGGCCCGAAGCACGCGCGCCGCTGCGCGCCCTCATGGAGCAGCCGCAGCTGCTGCTGGTCAACCTGCTGCGCCAGGAGCTGGGGGCCGCCCAGTCGCCCTATTCCAGCGTCAGCCGCCTGTTCCGCCGCCATCCGGCGATCCGCTGGAGCCGCCACTACCACGCCATGGTCGACGACAGCGTGGCGACGCTGCTGGGTCAGGAGCCCGACTGGCAGGTGGTGGGCTGCCCGGAGCCGGCCCTGATGCACGAGGGGTACCGCCCCGAGCTGGTGGCCCAGCGGGACAAGGCCGCCCGCCTGCGGGCGGCCATGGAGGCGGAGCTGGCCGAGCGACCGGGGGATCCGTACGCCTGCGCCAAGCTGGGGGCCCTGGAGGTGAGCCAGGGCCAGCGCCGCCGGGGCCTCGCCCTGTTGGAGGAGGGGCTGGCCCAAGCCGGGGGCGACGCCCACGCCGAGCGTTACGAGCTGCTGCTGCATCTGGCCATCGCCCGCGCCCCCGACGAGCCCGCCGCCGCCGCCACCCTCTACCGCCAGGCCCTGGCCCTGCCCCTCGACGGACGGCTCAGCCTCGGGGCGCGGCTGAACCTCGGGGCCCTGCTGCTGCGTCAGGGGGAGCTGGAGGAGGCGGCGGCCCTCACGGCGGCCGTGACGGAGCTCTGCCCGGAGCTGCCCCTGGCCTGGTTCAACCTGGGCCTGATCGAGCGCCAGCGGGGCCGCCTGGTGGAGGCGATCAGCGCCTACCGGCGGGCCCTGGACCTGGCGCCGGAACACGCCGACGCCCAGCGCAACCTGGCGGCCGCCCTGCTGCTGGCCGGCGACATTCCAGGGGCCCGCGACGGGTTTCGCCGGGCGATCGCCCTTCTGGAGGCCCAGGGGGAACCCCAGCAGGCCCGGGAGCTGGCCCATCGGGCGGGCGCCCTTGTGCGCTTGGACGCCTGATGGCCGCAACGCTACCGCTGGAGGGCCGCACGGTGGCCGTGACCCGGGCCGAAACCCAGCTGGGCGCCGCCCGCCGGCTGTTCGAGCAGGCCGGGGCCAGCGTCATCGACCTGCCGGCCCTGGTGATCGCCCCCCCCGATCACTGGGGCCCCCTCGATGATGCCCTGGCGGAACTGGACCAGTTCCACTGGATCCTCTTCTCGAGCGCCAACGGGGTGGACGCCGTGG
>CAZBMT010000387.1:0-2663 GCA_964492645.1 uncultured Cyanobium sp.
GGTGCCGGCCCGATCCAGCCGGGCCAGCCGTTCCTCAAGGGCCAGGAGGTCCAGGCCGCCGGCCTCGTCCACCGGCAGCCGCACCAGGGCCTCGGCCGACAGGCCCATCACGGCGACGGCCTTGATCAGCGAGACGTGGGCCTCCTCGCTGCAGAGCACCACCGCGTCGCCCCGGGTGGCCAGGCCCCGCTGGTGGCGGGCGGTGACCAGGGCCATCAGGTTGCTAAGGCTGCCGCCGCTGGCGGCCACGCCGCCGGAACCCCCGGGCAGACCGAGGCACCCCGCCATCCAGGCGCACAGGGCCCGCTCCAGGCGGCTCAGGCTGGGGGAGAGTTCCTCGGCCAGCAGGTTGTTGTTGAGCCCGGCGCAGATCAGGTCGGCCACGATCGAGGCCGACAGGGGCGGCGGGTCGAGGTGGGCCAGGGCACCTGGGTGGTTGGGGTTGTAGGCCCCCTCCATCACCAGCTGGAGATCGACCAGCAGCCTGTCGCTGCCGAGGCCTTCGACCTCCGGCTCCACCACCGGCAGCACGCTCAGTCCCGGAAGGGGGGTGCCGTGGCCGGCCTGGCCCAGCCAGCGGCAGAGCAGGCCGGAGGCCTCCCGCAGAAACGCCTCGAGGGCCGGATCCACCTGGAAGGGATCCACGAAGGAGCCGCACTGCCTGGGTGGCGGCGCTGGCCGCTGGGCGGGGGGGACGCTGGCCAACGGCGACGGTGAGGGCATCGGCATTCTGCCGGTTGCCCCTCCACAGGCATGGCTAGAAGGGGTCCATGCTCAATGACTCCGCAAGCCACCTCTGGATGGACCGGCTCCTGCGCCTTGCCGACGCGGTCGGGGCCGGAGGGGAGATCCCGGTGGCGGCGGTGCTGCTTGATGAGGCCGGCCGCTGTGTGGGCTGGGGCAGCAACCGGCGCCACCGCCGGGCGGACCCCCTGGGGCACGCCGAATTGCTGGCCCTGCGCCGGGCGGCGGCGGCCCGGGGCGACTGGCGCTTCAACGGCTGCACCCTGCTGGTGACCCTCGAGCCCTGCCCGATGTGCGCCGGTGCCCTGATCCAGGCGCGGGTGGGCACGGTGATCTACGGGGCGGCCGATCCGAAGCGGGGCGGCCTGGGCGGCAGCCTGGATCTGTCGTGCCACCCCAGCGCCCACCACCACATGGTGGTGAAGGGGGGGGTGCTGGGGGAGCGCGCCGGGGAGCAGCTGGAAAGCTGGTTCCGGCAGCGGCGCCGGGGCCGTGAGGGGCACCGCGTCGCGGCGGAGGGCCTGGCCTGACTCAGGCGATGGCCGCCGCGACGGCCGCCGGCGACGGCCGGAAGGCAGGCAACTCACTCTCGACGATGGCGAGCAACCGGTCGACGTTCTCCGGGGTGCTGTTGTAGCCCATCAGCCCGATGCGCCACACCTTGCCGGTCAGATCGCCGAGCCCGCCGCCCACCTCGATGCCGAAGCGGTCGAGCAGGTGGCGGCTGAAGGCCTTGCCGTCCACCCCTTCGGGGATCCGGACGGTGGTGAGGGTGGGCAGCCGCAGGGGCTCGCTGACATGCAGTTCGAGGCCCAGCCGCTCCAGGCCGGCCCAGAGGCGCTCGGCATTGCTGCGGTGGCGCGCCCAGGCGGCCTCCAACCCTTCCTCCGCCAGCAGCCGCAGGGCTTCCCGCATGCCGAAGTTCATGTTCACCGGCGCGGTGTGGTGGTACACCCGATCGCTGCCCCAGTACCTGTTGAGCAGGGAGACATCGAGGTACCAGTTGGGCACCTTGCCGGAGCGGGCGGCCAGCTTGGCCTCGGCCCGGGGGCCCATGGTGAAGGGGCCCAGGCCGGGGGGGCAGCTGAGGCCCTTCTGGCTGCAGCTGTAGGCCAGGTCCACCTTCCAGGCATCGATGTGCAGCGGCACCGCACCCAGGGAGGTGACCGTGTCCAGCAGCAGCAGGCAGTCGTGCTGGCGACAGAGGTCGCCGATGCCCTCCATCGGCTGGCAGACGCCGGTGGAGGTCTCGGCATGCACCATCGCCAGGATGGCGGGCCTGTGGGCGATCAGGGCCGCCTCGATCTCGGCGAGATCGAAGGCCTCTCCCCAGGGCCGCTCGATCGTGACCACCTCGGCCCGGTAGCGGCCGGCCATGTCGACCAGGCGCTGGCCGAAGTAGCCCATCACCGCCACCAGCACCTTGTCACCGGGTTCGATGGTGTTGGCAAGGGTCGCCTCCATGGCGGCACTGCCGGTGCCGCTCATCGGGATGGTGAGCCGGTTGTCGGTCTGCCAGGCGTAACGCAGCAACTCCTGCACCTCACCCATCAGGTCGATGTAGAGGGGATCCAGGTGGCCGATCGGCATCCGGGCCATGGCCTGCAGCACCGTGGGGTGGGCGTTGGACGGACCTGGACCGAGCAGCAGACGCTCGGGGGTGGCGATGGGGTCCAGGGCGAGCCGGTGGGCGCTGCTGACGGATGGAGGCACTGGGAGGGAAGGCAAGACCTGGCGGGGAGGCAGTGGTGAACGGAGATTAGGGAACGGTCGCTTCAGCGGGCCCGGACGTTGCTGGAGGAGAGGCCGCGGCAGAGGTGCTCGAAAGGGGCCCGCACCAGGGCGGTGTCCACCATGCCGGCATCGGCCAGCATCTCGGCGATCACCTCACCGAGCAGGGCGATGCTGCGGACGGTGGG
>CAZBMT010000388.1:0-2658 GCA_964492645.1 uncultured Cyanobium sp.
TGAAGTCGGCATCACCGCGGGCACGCACCCGGTCGAGACCACCGGGGCGGCCGATCAGGGTGTCGTCGCCACCACGGCCTTCAAGGACGGTGAGGCTCCCGGTGAAGCCCGCGACATCCAGACGGTTGTTGCCTTGCCCGCCGATGAGGTAGGCGATGTCCATGCTGGTGAAGGTGTCCGTTCCGTTACCGGTCAACTGGGAGGCGTCCAGGGTGAAATTGGTGTCGCCGCTCTCGACGATGGCGTCGCTGCCGGCCCCACCCGTGAAGGTGTCGTTGCCAGGCCCACCGGTGAAGCGATTGGGATGGGAATGCCAGTGGCCGGCCTCCCGGGGGCCGATCAGGTGGTCGTCGCCGGCCCCGCCGCTGAGGGCAACAGCCCCGCGGGTGAAGGCGCTGGCATCGAGGGTGTTGTTGCCAGGTCCGCCGCTGAGGCTGGCCCGTTCGATACTGATCAGGGTATCCGTCCCCAATCCAAGGAGCTGACGATCGCTGAGGGTGAAGTTGACATCCCCTTGCTCATGAAGTGCATCGATGCCATCACCGCCGCTGAGGGTGTCGTTCCCTGCACCACCTCTGAGGGTGTCGTTGCCCCCAGAACCAAGGATTCGATCGCCGAAGGGTGTGCCGATGTAGTCGTCATTTCCTGCTGTGCCTACCAGTCGGATCGGGGTGCTGCGGCCATCGAGGATCTGGCCGCGGATCTGCCAGTGGCGTTTCTCATCTTCCTGAGTGATGGGGTCGACGAGTCTGTTGGCTTCCAACCAGCCAACCACGAAACGTCCGTCGACCAAAGGGGTGATGGTGAGCTCCTCGAAGTAGCGGCCACTGGGCTGATTCACAAAAAAGCGCCCACCCGCGGGTCGACCCAGGGCATCGAAGCGCTGACCTGCAATCGCCCGACCCTCACCTCGGGGACCCGGCGCTCCCCAGATGGCGACAAACCCTCCATCCGGCAGGGCTGAAAGGCGGGGTGGATTCCAACTGCTGAGGTAGACACCCTCCACCACAACCTGACGGGACAGCTTGCGGCCATCGGCCGCAAAGAGTTGGACTCGGATCCGACTCTCATCGTGGTGACTCCAGAGGACCGCCACACGCCCACTGGACAGGCTGACAATTGCATGGGGCAAGGAAACATTTATCCAGGTTGATTCCTGCACAGTGATGGCAGGGCCAGCACTGATGCCATGAGAGTTGAATCGTTCCCAGAGCACTCTGTTGTTTGACTCCGGGTGAAACCTGCCAAATCGGCTTTGCTCTTGCCGGATCGTCAGGACACCGCCGGAGGCATGGGGAACCACCTGCAGACTTTGGAGCTTCCAGTCGTCAGCCTCAGAGCCAGTCCGCACGGCTTCACCCTGAATCTGGCCGCGGGAGCTGAAGAGAAGTGTTTCATAGACAGGGCTCCAAGCGCCGATGTCAAAGAAGCCTGGCAGAGGAGGATTGACCAATCGTGTCAACGCATAACCACCACCAGTGGTGCTTTGAAGATCAACCAACCTTTTGAAGAAGTGATCATCAAGCCGCACCGGATCGCCAGCAGGGCCAACCATCGGATCAAGAAATTGAGCCAGTAACCCACCTTCTGCTTCCCAGACGATCAATAGCCGGCCATCGCTGAGAACCGTGCTTCGTGCGTTCCAGGGAGGATCTTCTGAGGTAAGAAGTGCGGTGACGGCTCCGAGTTTGCAACCGCTGGCATTGAAAAGCTGGGAAAACCAGCCACCATCCTGATACGAGTACCAGGTAGCAAGAAATCCACCTCCGGGAAGGGCATGCAGAGCGGATCGCTCGGCAATTCCAGATGGATTGCCGCTGATTGACAATGCTGCGCCAAAGCGGCTGGTGGGTCCCTCAAGGAGCGCTTGGCTAGAATGAAATGAGGGTGGATTCTCGGTCACTGTTCGAGGAAAACGATTGGCGCCCTATCCATTGTCATCATCGCTGCGACGGCGTCAATCATGCTGAGGTGTAGGCAAGTGCAAAAAGGTGGAAACGCCTTGTCAGACGCCGGTGGAATCTGGTCCGGGGCGATCAGCGGAAGATGCTCGTCCTGGGGTTCCACTGATTCTGAGGACAACTCGATCAACGCCGGGAAGCGGATCGAGCGGGTGTTTGGCTGGATCACACAGGCCGCGGGAGTCAGGCAGCTCAAGGCCAGGGGGCGATCACGGGGGTCAGCGGTGTTCCGGTGCCTGTGGTGGCCTTCACCCTGATTGGCCTGGACAACCTGCTCAGAGCGCCGGATGGGCGGGCATGAGCCTGGACGAGCTGAGCCATCAGCGGAGTCACGCACCGGGGCCACAACGGCTCGGATCAGCTGCCCGATGGGGTGAACCCCCCGACTGATCAGAGCTGTCCGTGGCCGTCACCGACCATCAGCGGCAGGGCGATGGTGCTGCTCAGGCCACCAGCTCCGCCGTCGGGCGCCCCTCCATCACCCGGGCCGCCTGTTCGTATTGATGGGCCACCCGCAGCAGCTTCGGCTCCTCCAGCACACCGGTGATCAGCTGCAGGCCGATCGGCAGGCCCTGGGCATCGAAGCCGCAGGGCACGCTGATGGCCGGCAGGCCGGCCAGGTTGGCGGGGAGCGTGAGCAGGTCGGCCAGGTACAGGGCCAGGGGGTCGCCGGCGTGGGCACCGCTGGGGACGGCGG
>CAZBMT010000389.1:0-2658 GCA_964492645.1 uncultured Cyanobium sp.
CAGGCCCTCCCTCCAGGCCTTCGGCAGCACCGTGATGGCGTCGAGGCTGCGGGCCCCCCGGCCGTAGATCCAGTCGTGCAGCTGCCGGCCGCGAAAGGCCGGCTGGCCCTGCTCGCCCGCCCAGGCCTGCAGGGCCGCCTGGCCCATCCCCAGAAGGGGGGCGGGCCCGGCCATCAGGGCCAGATCAGCAGGCCGTGGCCCAGCTTCCACTCCACCGCCAGCAGGGCAATGAAACCGAGCATGGCCACACGGCCATTGAGGCGCTCGGTGTGGGTGTGGAAGCCGAAGCGCGGCAACCGGCGCACGGGCACCGGGGTGGGCCGGGAGGGGGCCACAGGGGTGGAGACAGCGGGATCAGTCATCGCTGAGCAGCCCCTCCTCCTGCAGACCCTCGAGGGCGGCCGGATCGGCGATCAGCTCCTCCTCCAGCCCCTCCTCGGTGATGGGACGGGCGAAGGCGGCGAAGCCGCTGGCGGAGGCCTCGATGCCGTGGCGGCTGCGGGTGGCCTCCAGATCCTCCTCGGAGGGGTCATCGAGCACGGCGGCGGTGGCCGCCGGGGCCGGCATCTCGACCGTGTAATCCGGACGCAGGTTCTGGTTGCGGCGGTAGCCGGCGGCCTCCTCCTCGAGGATGTCGGGGTGGGGTCCGGCCTCGGCGCGCAGCTCCTCCTCGAAGCCGCCGAAGCCGGTGCCGGCGGGGATCAGGCGGCCGATGATCACGTTCTCCTTGAGGCCCCGCAGCCAGTCGCTCTTGCCCTCAATGGCCGCTTCGGTGAGGACGCGGGTGGTCTCCTGGAAGGAGGCGGCCGAGATGAACGAATCGGTGTTCAGCGAGGCCTTGGTGATGCCCAGCAGCACGGGGGTGAACTCGGCGGGGGCGCCGCCGGTGATGCCCATGGCGGAGTTGACCTGCTCCACCTGGCGCAGCTCGATCAGCTCACCGGGGAGAAGGGTGGTGTCGCCGGCGTCCTCGACGCGGACCTTGCTGGTCATCTGGCGCACGATCACTTCGATGTGCTTGTCGCTGATCGAGACCCCCTGCGATTTGTAGACGTTCTGCACCTCCGTGACCATGCGGAACTGCAGCTTGGAGATCGCCTCCTGGGCCGCCTCCATGGTGGGCTTGCGGCTGCGCAGGTCCTCGAAGAAGCAGTCGAGCAGCTCGTGGGGGTTGATGGGCCCGTCGGTGAGCATCTCGCCGGCGCTCACCTGCTGGCCATCGGAGACCATCACGTTGCGGCCCAGCAGGATCGGGTACTCGGTGATGACGTCGTCGGCCTCGATCACCGACACGGTGATCGAATCGTCGTCCTCGCCCTGCTTGATCTGCACGGTGCCGCTCTTGCGGCAGAGCACCGCCGATTCCCGCGGACGACGGGCTTCGAGCAGTTCCTCGATGCGGGGCAGACCCTGGACGATGTCGCCGGTCTTCTGACGCTCGAACACCAGCAGCGCCAGGCCGTCGCCCCGCTGGACGAGTTCCCCGTCCCGGACGTGCAGCACCGAATCGGGCGACACCATGTAGGGCCGGCCGAGGCGGATGGTGAGGGTCTGGCCGTCGATGGCCTCCACCTGGCCGCAGCAGGGGGAGATCACCCCGTCGGCGAGCACGTCGCCGTCGACGATGCGATCGCCCACCGCCACCTTCGGGGCGGCGGTGCCGAGATCAAGGCTGCGGGTGTCGTCGGCCCGCTCCACGATCAGGCGGCGGATCGGTTCGCCGGCGGTGGGATCGGGCAGCTGCACCACCCCGTCCTCCTTGCAGAGGATCTGGGTGGTGGCGACCACGTCGCCACGCTTGACGGTGATGCCGTCCTCCACCTGCAGCTCGGTGTGGGTGGAGCCGTGGCTGGCGTCGGAGAGGGTGTCGCGCCGCACCAGCAGGGTTTCCAGGATCACCAGCTGCAGGCGCTCGATCGTCTTGGCCCGCTTGTCGGCGACCGCCTCCACATCCACCGTCATCTGGGGGGTGGTGTCGAAGGTTTCCAGGATCAGCTGGGTGCGCAGCAGTTCCACCCCTTCCACCGACTTGATCAGCTCGCCGTCCTTGAAGGTGAGGCGCTGGGTGGCCTTCAGGCCGAGGGAGGGACCACCGGTCTGCTTGACGGTGGAAAGCTCGGGCAGGTGGGCGGCATCGGGGATCGCGTACTCCTCGACGGGCCGCAGCAGCAGGGCGCCGCCCTCGGGGGTGTCGACCTTCTCGACGAACTTCATCGCCTCGGCCACCAGGCCGGGGGCGATCTCCTCGCCGGGATTGACCATGCGGCCCTCGTCGCCGTAGCGGGCGAGCACCTTGGCCTCGGAGACCAGGTGCAGCTCACCGGAGCGCACGATGATCTCCCGCAGGATGTCGTTCTTCTGGGTGACGGTGACGATGCCGGCGGTCTGGCTGAAGATGTCCTTCACCACCTCGGTGCCGGCCTCGATCCACTGGCCGTCCTCGATCATCAGCAGGGAGATGTCCTTGTTGATCTCGTGGGTTTCCTGGGGAATCCACAGCAGGGTGCCGCCCTTGGAGACCTCGTAGCCGTTCTTGGCGCTGCGGGCCTTCTTGATGGCCAGGCCCGGGGCATACTTCACGATGCCGCCAGTCTGGGTGCGGAAGCGATCGTCGGCCAGCTCGGCGATCACCTCGCCGCCGCTGATCTTGGTGCCGGG
>CAZBMT010000390.1:0-2634 GCA_964492645.1 uncultured Cyanobium sp.
GGGCTTATCCCCCCGGTCAGCACGGCCAAGCCCGTCGCAAGCGCTCCGAATACGCGATCCGTCTCGAAGAAAAACAGAAACTGCGTTTCAACTACGGCATTTCCGAACGTCAGCTGGTGCGCTACGTGAAGAAAGCCCGTGCCCAGGAGGGTTCCACCGGAACCAACCTGCTCAAGCTGCTCGAGAACCGACTCGACAACATCTGTTTTCGCCTCGGCCTCGGCCCCACCGTCCCGGGCGCCCGCCAGCTGGTGAACCATGGCCACGTGACCGTGAACGGCCGGGTGGTGGACATCCCCAGTTACCAGTGCAGGGCCGGCGATGTGGTCGCCATCCGCGAACGCAAGTGCAGCAAGGCCCTGGCCGAAGCCAACCTGGCCTTCCCCGGCCTGGCCAACATCCCCCCCCACCTTGAGTTCGACAAGGCAAAGATGACCGCCAAGGTGGGCGGCCGCATCGAGCGCGAATGGGTCGCCCTCGAGATCAACGAACTGCTGGTGGTGGAGTTCTACAGCCGCAAGGTCTGAGCCCCATCCCCTTCAACAACCGTCGGCGGATCGTCGCCGGCGGTGTGCCGTACGCGTCCGTTGCCGCTAGGTATGGGCGCAGACGGCTTTGTTGTTGCACCTGTGAAGCCTTTCACGCCCAGGGCTTCGGCCCGGCCGGCGTCTCCCCCGCTGCCCTGGCGCCTCGTCGGTGGCGTGGTGGGCCTGCAGGCCTGCCTGCAGCTGGGGTGGATCGTCTACAGCACCTACCAGCCCGTGCTGCTGCAGCGCTTCGGCTTCACCGACCTGCTGCCGGTCTTCGCCGTGCTGGGCGGTTTTCTCGGCCTGGTGGTCGAACCGCTCAGCGGGGCCCTCTCCGATCGCCACGGCGACCAGGCCCGCGGCCGGCTGCTGCCAATCACTGTGGCGGTGACGGTGGCCGGACTGATCTTCCTCACCACGGCGGCGCTGCTGCGGCAGGGATCCCCCTGGTTCAGCCCGGGCCTGCCGTGGCTGATGGTGGTCTGGGTGGTGGCCGTGCAGTGGGCTTCCAGTCCCAATCTGGCCCAGCTGAACGAAGCGGTGTCGCTGCGCTCCCTGCCGCTGGCGGTGGCCGTTCTGACCGTGAGCCAGGGGCTGATCGGTGCCTTCTCCGGCGACCTGGCCCGCCTCGCCCTCGGGCTGGGCCCCGCCGCCACCTTCCTGCTCGGCGCCCTGGTGCTGGCCCTGGGCCTGACGGTGCTGCGCACGGGCCGGTCCGCCGCCTTCCCGAGCTTCCGCAGCGGCCAGGGCTCCGGCGGTCGCCAAGGTCTCGCCAGCCCCCTGGGCCCTGCCGACCTGGTCCAGGCGGCCCTGCTGCTGGGCCTGGCCCTGGCGGTGGGCGGCCTGGGCCAGATCCCGCTCGACCTGCTCCCCAGGCTGGCCCGATCGGTTCCGCCCGGGCCGGAGACCTGGGGACCGGGATCGCTGCTGCTGCTGTGCTCGGCCATCGGCGCGCCCCTCACCGCCCGGGCCGTGGGCCGCTGGGGGCGGCTGCCCTCCCTGGCCGCGGGGATCCTGCTGCTGGCCGGGGTCCTGGTGGTGAGCCTCCTGCTGCCCCGTGGGCCGGGGATCCCGCAGCTCGTCCTGCTCGGGGTGCTCTACAGCCTCGTGGTCACCAGCCTGACGGCCACCGCCCTGACGGTCCTGCCGATCGGACGGAGCGGGCTGGGGGCAGGGTTGGCACTGGGGGGAACAGGACTAGCCGGCAGCCTCGTTCGGCTGGGATTCGGCGCGGCCGGGCCGGTCGGATCCGGACGTGTGCTGGTCCTGCTGGCGGCCAGCGCCCTTAGCGCCCTGGTGGGCTGCCTGCTGCTGGCGAGGCGGCTGCGCCAGGGGGTGGCATGACCGCCAGCTTCACCGACCACTTCGGCTCCGTGGCCGGGGCCTACGCCCACCACCGGCCCACCTATCCGGCGCCCCTGTTCGCCTGGCTGGCCGGGGTGGCCCCCGCCCGCCAGCGGGCCTGGGACTGCGCCACCGGAACGGGCCAGGCCGCCATCGGCCTGGCCACCCACTTCGCCGCGGTGGTGGCCACCGATGCCAGCGGCGGCCAGCTGGCCGCCGCCCGTCGCCATCCCCGGGTGCAGTATCGGCTGGCGGCGGCGGAGAGCTCCGCTCTGGAGGCAGACAGCATCGATCTGATCACTGTGGCCCAGGCGCTGCACTGGTTCGACCGGCCCCGATTCTTCAGGGAGGTGGGGCGGGTGCTGCGCCCCGGCGGCGTGCTGGCCGTCTGGAGCTACGGCATCCCCCAGCTGGAGGGGGAGGGGCCCGATGCGCTCCTGCAGCACTTCTACGCCGACATCGTCGGCCCCTACTGGCCCCCCGAGAAGGCCCTGGTGGAGAACGGCTACAGCGACCTGGTGCTGCCCTTCGAGAGCCTTGAGCCCCCGCCCTTCGCCATGGAGGCCACCTGGACCCTGGAGCGACTGCTGGGCTACTGCTCCAGCTGGTCGGCCAGTGCCCGCTACCGGGCGGCCCTTGGCCACGACCCCATCGAGGGCCTGCGCCCGGCCCTGGAGGCCGCCTGGGGGGAGACGGCCCTGGGGCGACGTATCCGCTGGCCCCTGACCCTCAAGGCTTCCCGCCTGGAGCCGTCTCCGCGGGC
>CAZBMT010000391.1:0-2633 GCA_964492645.1 uncultured Cyanobium sp.
GAAACAGCGGCCCAAGGTGCACATCATCGGCGAAAACGATGATGCCCTCACCGCCGAAACCGGCGGCTACGCCGGCGAGCAGGAAGCGGTGGTGCTGCAGGCCAGCCTGGCCCGCCCCGCCAAACCCCGCCGCTCGGCCAGCCCAGCGGCCAAGCCCACCGTGGCGGTGCGCAAGCGCAAGAAGGAGACCACCCGCCAGCGTCAGCGGCGCCGCGCCATGGAGCTGCGGGCCTCCCGCGAGGCCAAGGCCCAGCGGCCCGAGATGCTGATCGTGCCGGAGGGCAACCTCACGGTGCAGGAGCTGGCCGACCGCCTCGGGGTGGAGAGCTCCGAGATCATCAAATCCCTGTTCTTCAAGGGGATCATCGCCACCGTCACCCAGACCCTCGATCTGCACACGATCGAGACGGTGTCGGAGGAGTTCGGCGTGCCCGTCCTCGAGGACGACGTCGAGGCCGCGGCCAAGAAGACCGTGGAGATGATCGAGGAGAGCGACATGGCGCACCTGATCCGGCGCCCGCCCGTGGTGACCGTCATGGGCCACGTCGACCACGGCAAGACGAGCCTGCTCGACGCCATCCGCAAGACCCGCGTGGCGGCCGGCGAAGCCGGCGGCATCACCCAGCACATCGGCGCCTACCAGGTGGATGTGCCCCACGGCGACGAGCACCGCAAGATCACCTTCCTCGACACCCCGGGCCACGAGGCGTTCACCGCCATGCGGGCCCGCGGCACCAAGGTCACCGACGTGGCGGTGCTGGTGGTGGCCGCCGATGACGGCGTCCGTCCCCAGACCCTGGAGGCGATCAGCCACGCCCGCGCCGCCGAGGTGCCGATCGTGGTGGCGATCAACAAGATCGACAAGGAAGGGGCCCAGCCCGACCGGGTCAAGCAGGAGCTCTCCGGCCTCGATCTGGTGGCCGAGGACTGGGGCGGCAACACCGTCATGGTCCCCGTGAGCGCCATCAAGGGGGACAACATCGACAAGCTGCTGGAGATGATCCTGCTGGTCACCGAGGTGGAGGACCTGCAGGCCAACCCCGACCGGATGGCCCGGGGCACGGTGATCGAGGCCCACCTCGACAAGGCCAAGGGTCCGGTGGCCACCCTGCTGATCCAGAACGGCACCCTCAAGGCCGGCGACGTGCTCGCGGCCGGTCCGATCCTCGGCAAGGTGCGCGCCATGGTCGACGACACCGGCAAGCGGGTGAAGCAGGCGGGCCCATCGAGCGCCGTGGAGGCCCTCGGCTTCAGCGAGGTGCCCACCGCCGGCGACGAGTTCGAGGTCTACCCCGATGAGAAGAGCGCCCGGGCGGTCGTCGGCGACCGGGCCACCGAGGCCCGGGCCACCCGCCTGGCCCAGCAGATGGCCTCCAGAAGGGTGTCCCTGGCATCGATGTCGGGCCAGGCCAGCGAAGGCGAGCTGAAGGAGCTCAACCTGATCCTCAAGGCCGACGTGCAGGGCAGCGTCGAGGCGATCCTCGGGTCCCTTGAACAGCTTCCCCAGGAGGAGGTGCAGGTCCGGGTGCTGCTGTCGGCCCCGGGAGAGATCACCGAAACGGACGTCGATCTGGCGGCCGCCTCGGGGGCCGTGATCGTGGGGTTCAACACCTCGATGGCCTCCGGCGCCAAGCGCGCCGCCGATGCCACCGGTGTGGATGTGCGCGACTACGACGTCATCTACAAGCTCCTGGAGGACATCCAGATGGCCATGGAGGGCCTGCTGGAGCCCGAGATGGTGGAGGAGAGCCTGGGCGAGGCGGAGGTGCGGGCCGTGTTCACGATCGGCAAGAGCGCCGTGGCCGGCTGCTACGTCACCAGCGGCAAGCTGCAGCGCAACTGCCGCATCCGTGTCCATCGCGGCAAGGAGCTCGTCTACGAAGGCGACCTCGACTCCCTGCGGCGCAACAAGGACGACGTCAAGGAGGTGGCCACCGGCTTTGAGTGCGGCATCGGCTGCGACCGCTTCACCGGCTGGCAGGAGAAGGATCGCGTCGAGGCCTTCAAGCTGGTCACCCAGCGCCGCACCCTCAGCACCTGATCCCGTGACACCCCGCGGCGAGCCCCTGCTCTGGCTCCAGCTGATCGGCTTCGGGGTGTTGCCTGTTGAGGCCCTGCTCCTGTTGCTCGTGCTCGCCGGCAGCGAGCCGGGCCCCCTGCCGGGGCTGGAACGGCTGCTGTGCTGGGCGATCGGCGCCCTGGCCCCTTCCCTGCTGCTGGCACGCCGCCCCGCCGACGTCTGGTCGCTGCTCCTGCTGCAGACGCCGCTGCGGGGCCGTCGGGATCTGCAGAAGCGGCTCAGCCGGCTCCAGGCGGCCCCGGGGCTGGCCCTGGCCACCGCCGGCGGCGCCGCCCTCGCCCTGCCGCTGCTGTGGTGGATCGATGGCCATGCCGCCGTGGCCGCGCCCATCACCCCCTTCGCCTCCTGCCCGCGCCTGGTGGCCCTGCTGCTGGCGGCCCTGGTGCTGGTGGTGATGCTGTGGCAATGGCAGCAACTGCTCCAGTCCCTGTGGCTGCTGAGCCGCAGCCCTGCGGTCGTGGCCGCCACCCGTCCCCTCAGCCTTGAGGAGCTGGAGCAGCAGCGCCTCTGCCTGGGCCTGCCCCTGCTGCTGCCCGAGCCCCTGAAGCTGGCC
>CAZBMT010000392.1:0-2623 GCA_964492645.1 uncultured Cyanobium sp.
AACCCCAGCCGCACGGGCATTCTCGATGTGCTGGCCGACATGGGCGCCCGGATCACGGTGCTCAACAGCCGTGACGTGGCCGGTGAGCCGGTGGGGGATCTGCACGTCCAGCACGGCCCGCTGCGGGCCTTCCGCATCGAGGAGCCGATGATCCCCCGCCTGGTGGATGAGATCCCCGTGCTGGCGGTGGCCGCCTGCTGCGCCGAAGGGGTGAGCCGCATCAGCGGCGCGGCGGAGCTGCGGGTCAAGGAGACCGACCGCCTGGCGGTGATGGCCCGCCAGCTGACGGCGATGGGGGCCCGGCTCGAGGAGCACGCCGATGGCCTCAGCATCGAGGGCCCCACCCCGCTGCACGGGGCGGAGGTGGACAGCGAGACGGATCACCGGGTGGCGATGAGTCTGGCGGTGGCCTCCCTGGTGGCCCGGGGCGACACCCGCCTGGGGCGGCCGGAGGCGGCCGCCGTCTCCTACCCCGGCTTCTGGGATGACCTGGCCCGCCTGCGGCACTGAGACGGCAGAGCCGGAACCGGGGCCCGAGCTGCTGCCCCGGCGCGGGCGCGACGGCAGCTTCAGCCTCTACAGCCGCGGCTGCCACGAGGGCTTCCACAGTGCCGCCGGCGCCCTGCGCGAGGCCAACGGGAAGTTCGTGGTCCCGGCGGCGCTTGAGCGCTTCGCCCCGGGTCGGGAGCTGGTGGTGGCGGAGGTGGCCGTCGGCACCGGCACCAACACCGCCGCCCTGCTCGCCGCCGCCACCACCGCCGGCCTGGAACTGGACTGGTGGGGCCTGGAGCTGGACCAGCGGCCCCTGGCCCTGGCCCTGGCGGACGATGGCTTCCGGGCCCAGTGGCCCGCCGCGGTGATCGGCCGGCTGGAGGAGCTCAGCGGCAGCGATCGGCTGCGGCTGGGCGATGCCCGCCGCCGACTGCCGGAGTTGCAGGACATGCTGGCCGGTCGCTGCGACCTGGTGCTGCTGGATGCCTTCTCCCCCCAGCGCTGCCCCCAGCTCTGGAGCCTGGAGTTTCTCGAGAAGCTGGTGCGGCTGCTGCGGCCCGACGGCCGGCTGCTCACCTACAGCTCCGCGGCGGCGGTGCGCCGCTGCCTGCTGGATCTGGGCCTGGAGCTGCGGGCGATCCGGCCCCCCGCCGACGAACCGGAGCGCTGGAGCGCCGGGACAGCGGCCGGCCCCACCCCCCTGGCTCCCCATCCGGCCCTGCGCCCCCTGGAGCCGTTCGAGCGGGAGCACCTGGCCAGCCGCGCCGCAGTGCCCTACCGGGACCCAAGCGGCACCGACACCGCCGCCGAGATCCTGGCCCGGCGGCTCCGGGAGCAGGAGCGAAGCGCCGCTCCCCCGGCCCGGCTGCCATCGCGCCCGGGCCCCCGCGGACTGGGCCGCTCCGGAGAGCACCGGTAGATTCCGGCCCAGTCGCCCCACCGCCGCCGATGCTCGCCGTTGCCATCCTGGCCGCCGGGAAAGGGACCCGCATGAAGAGCGCCCTGCCGAAGGTGCTCCAGCCCCTGGCGGGCGCCACCCTGGTGGAACGGGTGCTGGGCAGCTGCCACCGGCTCGCCCCCGACCGCCAGCTGCTGGTGGTGGGGCACCAGGCCGACCGGGTGGAGCGCACCCTGGCCGGCGTCGAGGGCCTGGAGTTTGTGCTGCAGCAGCCCCAGAACGGCACCGGCCATGCGGTGCAGCAGCTGCTCGGGCCGCTGGAGGGCTTCGAAGGAGAGCTGCTGGTGCTCAACGGCGACGTGCCCCTGCTGCGGCCGGAGACCCTGGAATCGCTGCTCTCCACCCATCGGAGCAGCGGCGCCGCGGTGACCCTGCTCAGCGCCCGGCTGGCGGATCCCACCGGCTACGGCCGCGTCTTCGCCGACGGGGCGGGCCAGGTGAGCGGCATCGTGGAGCACCGCGACTGCACGGCCGAGCAGCGCGCCAACACCCTCACCAATGCGGGGATCTACTGCTTCGACTGGTCCCGCCTGGCCACCGTGCTGCCCAGCCTGAGCAGCGACAACGACCAGGGCGAGCTGTATCTCACCGACACCGTGGCCCTGCTGCGGCCCGCCATGCACCTGGAGGTGGGGGACATCGACGAGGTGGCGGGGATCAACGACCGCCAGCAGCTGGCCCACTGCGAGGCGGTGCTGCAGGACCGGCTGCGGCGCCATTGGATGGCCCAGGGGGTGAGCTTCACCGATCCGGCCAGCTGCACCCTCAGCGAGGGCACCCGCTTCGGCCGCGACGTGCTGGTGGAGCCCCAGTGCCACTTCCGCGGGGTGAACAGCATCGGCGACGGCTGCCGCATCGGCCCCGGCTGCCTGATCGAGAACAGCCGGCTGGGCGCCGAGGTGGAGGTGATCCACGCGGTGCTGCGGGACAGCCAGGTGGAACCCGGCTGCGTCATCGGCCCGTTCGCCCAGCTGCGGGCCGGGGCCCACCTGGAGGCCGGCTGCCGCATCGGCAACTTCGTGGAGGTGAAGAACAGCCGGCTGGGGGAGGGCTGCAAGGCCAACCACCTCAGCTACCTCGGCGATGCCGACCTCGGTGCCGATGTGAACGTCGGGGCCGGCACGATCACCGCCAACTTCGACGGGGTGCGCAAGCACCGCACCGTGATCGGCG
>CAZBMT010000393.1:0-2612 GCA_964492645.1 uncultured Cyanobium sp.
CCAGCAGCCCCAGGCCGCCCGCCAGCAGCGCCTCCGGCAGCCCCCAGCGCTTCATCCCCAGCCGCTCGCCGATGCCGGCGCCCACCAGCAGCAGCACCGTGAGGGCCGCCAGCGCCAGGGCCAGCCACTCCACCCGATCCACCACCCCCGGCACCAGCGAGGCGATCACAGGCGGAACTGGCGGCGGAAGAAGGCTTCGGTGGCCTCCAGCACCGCGGTGCGCCCGCCGCTGTCACGGAAGCCGTGGCCCTCGCCGGGAATCAGGTGCAGTTCCGTCTCCAATCCGCGTCGCCTGAGCGCCTCCACCATCCGCTCACTCTGACTGGCCGGCACCACCCGGTCGTCGAGGCCATGGAAGAACAGCACCGGCGCCGTGATCCGCTCGGCATGGCGCAGCGGCGAGCGCGCTTCGTAGCGCTCACGGGCCCCGGGCCAGGGGCCGATCAGGGTCTCGGTGTAGCGGGCCTCGAAGCGATGCTCCACGGCGAGCAGGGCCTCCGGATCGGTCACCGGGTAACGGACGGCGCCGGCCTTGAAGACATCGGTGAAGCAGAGGGCCGCCAGCACGGTGAAGCCCCCGGCACTGCCGCCCTCGAAGGCCACCCGTGCAGGGTCTGCCCGGCCCGCCGCCACCACGGCCCGGGCGGCGGCGGCACAGTCGGCCACATCCACCACCCCCCACTGGCCGTCGAGCCGCTGCCGGTAGGCCCGCCCGAAGCCGGTGGAGCCGCCGTAGTTCACGTCCACCAACCCCCAGCCGCGGCTCGTCCAGAACTGGATGGCCAGGTTGAGCCCCGTGCCTGCCATGGCGGTGGGGCCGCTGTGACCCTTCACCAGCAGGGGGGCATCGGCGCGGCAGCCGCCCCGGGGCGGGTAGTACCAGGCCTGGGTCGGCGCCCCGCCATGGCCCTCGAACCAGAGGGATTCCGGCTGGCTGATCGCCCCGGCCGCCAGCGGCGCCGGTGCGGCCGGGGTGTGCCGCCAGGTGCCGCTGGCCGTGTCCAGCTCCAGCAGCCCCGGGGCGATGGCGGGGGCGGCGGCCACGGCCACCAGCCGGCCCGCTGCGGCGCTCAGGGCCGCCACGTCGCTGAAGGGCAGGGAGATCGGCTCCCAGGGGCCGCCGTCGAGGCCCAGCCGGCCCAGTTGCCACCTGCCCTGGCGGCAGACCGCCGCCAGCAACTGGGTTCCGTCCCAGGCCAGGGTGCGCAGGCCGTACACCCACTGCGGTGTGGCGAACTCCGCCTCCATGGGAGCCAGCGGCTGCCAGCGGGGCGGGGTGTCCGGCCCCAGGGCGGTCGCGTCCGCCAGCCGTTCCAGGTTCCACCAGCCGCTGCGGTCGTTGGCCACCACCAGGGAGCCGTCGTCGAGCCAGAGGGGCTGGAACACCGAGATGCCCTGGGGATCCCCGGCCGCCGAGCCGGCGATGGGCCTGGCCTGGCGCAGCTGCCCGGCGGCGTCGATGGCGGCCAGCCAGAGCTGGCTGCGCTCCCAGGGCATGAACGGCTGCTCCCAGCTCACCCAGGCCAGGTGGCCGCCGTCCGGCGCCAGCACGGCGTAACCGCAGAAATCGGCCGGCTGGTGCAGCAGTTCCGGTTCACCGCCCGCCAGGGGCACGGTCACCAGCCGGTCGAGGCCGTCCTGTTCCATGACGCCGATCCAGCGCCCGCGCCGACGGTCGATCAGGCCATCAGCGAAGGCCCGCGGCCGCTCCGGCGCGGGTGGGGCGGTGAGCCGCCGGGGTGCTCCCGCAGGCGCTGGCGCTTTGGGGTCGACCAGGTCGAGCCGCCAGAGGCAGCGGTCACCGTCGTCGACGAACACGATCTGATCGCCCGCCACCGCATAGGCGCCGCCGCCGTACTCGTGCACCCGGGTGCGCAGGTTCCAGCTCCCCGGGGTGAGCTCCACGGCCGCATCGCCGGCCCCGCCCCGCCCCATCAGCGTGGTGCGCCCCCGCTCGTCGGGGCGCTGCTCCAGCCAGAACAGGCGCTCCCCCTCCAGCCGCGGTTCGGCGACAGCGGCTGTCCGGCCGACCGCCAGCTCGGCGGGCAAGGACTCCGTGTCCGGCCATGGCTGCGCCCCCATCGAGTCCTCCGCAGGCTGCTTCTAGAATTGGACAATCGTTTTAGGTGACGACTTGGCCCGCAGCTTCGCCCAGATGGCACGGTCCGCCGAGCAGGGCGGCAACTCCGTGCTGGTGCCGAAGGTGCCGGTGGAGCGGCCACCGCTGGAGATCCACAAGCTGGGCTCGAAGGAGCTGCGGGCCCCGGCCCGGCGGATCAGCAAGGTGGATGCCTCGATCCGCGATCTGGCCCGCGACATGCTGCGCAGCATGTACACCGCCAAGGGGATCGGCCTGGCGGCGCCGCAGGTGGGCGTGCATCGCCAGCTCCTGGTGATCGATCTCGATCTGGAGGAGGCCGCGACTCCACCGCTGGTGATGATCAACCCCGAGATCACCGCCGCCGGGGCCTCCTTCAACACCTACGAGGAGGGCTGCCTCAGCATTCCCGGGGTCTACCTCGATGTGGTGCGTCCCTCGGTGGTGGAGGTCACCTATCGCGACGAGACGGGCCGCCCCCGCCGCCTCAAGGCCGACGGCCTGCTGGCCCGCT
>CAZBMT010000394.1:0-2604 GCA_964492645.1 uncultured Cyanobium sp.
CGGCCAGCAGCCCCGCCCGCGCCAGCAGGGCCCCGCCGCTGCCGCAGGCCAGGGCCCCGAGGGCCAGCGCCACCCCGAGCCCGTCAGCGGCCGCCCGATCGCTGCCCGCCCCATCAGCGCCCGCCGGCCGGCCCCCCTCGGGCCCCTCCGGCCGGGGGGCGCGCTGGTGCACCACCAGCAGGACCGCCAGGGTGATCAGAGCGATCCCCAGCCACTGGGCCGGCCGGGGCACCTCCCCCAGCAGGGCCACTCCCGCCAGACTCGTGACCGCCGGGCCGCCGGCGTCGATCGTGAGGGTGCGCCGGGTGCCGAGCCGCCGCAGGGCCGCGAAGAACAGGGTGTCCCCCAGGGCGATCCCCAGCACGCCGCTGACGGCCAGCAGCAGCAGCGAGTGCGGCGCCATCTGCCACGGCAGCACGAGGGCCAGCGGCAGCAGCAGGGCCACCGCCAGCAGGTTCTTGAGCAGGTTCAGGCGGGCGGCCGAGAGGGAGGTGGGCAGCCGGCGCCACAGCAGGCTGGAGAAGGCCCAGCAGAACGCGGCCGTCAGGGCGGCGGCGACGGGGGCGGCGGACAAGGGGCCGCGGGAGGGTGGGGGAGTTGCGATCATCGCCTGATCGCGCCCCATCGCCTGAGGCCCCCGTGAGCGGATCCATCGCCGACGCCATCAGCTTCTTCCGGCTCAGCTGCGGCCGCTGGCGCTCCCAGCGCAGCAGCCACCACCTGCTGCACCGCCGCGCCGAGGCGGGCGGCTCCTTCATTGAGGTGGTGGAGCTCGAGGTGGACGATCCGCGCCTGGAGGCGATCGCCGTGTTGCACGGCCAGGATCCCGCCGGCCTGGTGGGCGGCTGCCGGGTGCGCTGGAGCGGCTCGATGGCCTGGGACAAGGCCGGCGAGGCCCACGAAGGCGAGAGCGTCTTCGGCCTGATCCCCACCGATGAGCGGGGCCGCAGCGGCCTGCTGCTGCGCGACCGCGGCTACGCCGAAACGGCGCCGGTGGCCGGCCGCTTCGCCATGGACGACCGCGACGGCCTGCTGCTCACCACCAGCTACGAGACGATGAACAGCCTGGAGCGCTTCAGCTTCTCCGGGCCCGACGTGCGCCTGCGCACGAGCACAGTCGAGGGGCTCTCCAACACCGCCTCCTTCTGCGTCGAGACCCGCCTCGCCGAGGAGGCCAGCACCACGACCGCCGCCAGCACCGACGCCGCGTCCGCCCCGGCGAGCCCCGAAACCGCCTGCCTGTCGGCCCTGGGCTGGTGACGGGACCACCGTTGGTGTTGTGTCGCCAACGTTACGGACTGTGAGCCCTGCCCTCCCGGGCCCGGGGCCGCCGGGGCCCTACTTCTACGATCCCCAACGACGGATGCCGGACCACGCGTGGCTCTTCCACTCCTCAAGTACCCCCCCACCTCCCAGAACTCGCGCGTCGCGCCGTTCCGGGTGGGTTCCGACGAGGACCCCAAGGCCGTGTCCATGGACAAGGCCATGGACCGGGAAGATCAGAATTTCGTGATCGAAGCGGCCTACCGCCAGATCTTCTTCCATGCCTTCAAGGTCGACCGGGACCGCACCCTTGAGTCCCAGCTTCGGGACGGCCAGATCAACGTGCGGGAGTTCATCCGCGCGCTCTGCCTGTCGGACACCTTCAACCGCAGCTTCTACAACCTCAACAGCAACTACCGGGTGGCCCGCCACCTGGTCGAGAAGCTGCTGGGCCGCCCCGTCCACGGCAAGGCCGAGGAGATCGCCTGGTCCGCCGTGATCATGACCAAAGGGGTCAAGGGCGCGGTGGACGCCATCCTCGACTCCGAGGAGTACCTGGACGCCTTCGGTTACGACACCGTTCCTTACCACCGAAACCGGGTGGTGGGCTCCCGCGAAGTGGGCGAAACCCCCTTCAACATCACCTCCCCCCGCTACGAGTCCTACTACCGGGGCATCCTGGGCTTCCCCCAGATCGTCTACACCGGCAAGTCCCGCAGCTTCCCCGAGCGCGCCCAGCAGCGCCGCGGCGGCTTCCCGCAGGACTACCTGCCCTGGGTCCGCACCCTGCCCGCCCTGCGCGGTGTCGGCAGCGCCGCCGCCGGCAACACCGGCATGGATTACCTCTCCAAGGTTCCTTACCGCAGCATCGGCCGCTGAGCCACCGGAAGCCTCCCCTTCCCCCATCACCTCCAGGGGCCCTGCAGCATTCGTGCTGCGGGGCCCTTCGTCTTTGGCCAGCTCCTGGCCTCCGGAAGCCTCTCCAGGACAGCCATCCGGGCCAACCTGCCCCTGGGCGATCCGGTCCTGGGGCCGTCAGTGGATGCTGACCCCGGGCGGCCTCTGCCGCCCAAAGCAGGAAAGGTCCTCCAGACTGATCCCAAACGAATTCTGATGTTGTGAGCCAGAAGACGCTGACCTCCCTGGCGATGATGACGCTGCGCCAGCTGCGGCAGATCGCCAGCGACCTCGGCGTGTCGCTCTACAGCCGCAAGTCCAAGGAGGAGCTGGTGGAAGCCATCAGCACCCGCCAGGTGGAGGAGGGCGAGGGCCGCAGCCTCGAACGGATCGAGGCCGAGATGGCGCCGGCGCCGCGGCCTGCCGCCGAGACCCGCGTCGTCT
>CAZBMT010000395.1:0-2592 GCA_964492645.1 uncultured Cyanobium sp.
AGCCTGATGTCGTGGCTGCTGCTCACCCTGCTGGCGATGGGCCGCAGCCCGCGGCTGCAGCGCTGGCTGGGCCGGCTGCCCACGGGGCTGCCCACCGCCCTGGGCGGGGCTGCGGTGGGGGCCATGGCGCTGGGGGGGACGGGAGTCAGGGTCATCGGCCGGATCGCTCCTCCCCCAGCAGGTGGGGCAGAGACTGCCAGACCACCGCGGAGGCGGGGAGTTCCGCCAGCACCTCCTGGCAGAAACCCCGCAGCAGCAGCCGGGCCGCCCGGTCGGCCGCGATGCCGCGGCTCTGGAGGTAGAAGAGCTCATCCTGCTGCAGCCGGCTCACGGTCGCGCCGTGGGCACAGCGCACGTCGTCGGCGACGATCTCCAGCTCCGGCTTGGTGTCGATGCGGGCCCGGTCCGAGAGCAGCAGGTTGCGGCTCAGCTGGGCCGCATCGGTGCGCTGGGCTGCGCGGGGCACCTGCACCGCCCCGTTGAACACGCTGCGGCCCTGGCCGTCGGCCACCGCCTTGTGCAGTTGCTCCAGCCGCCCGTCGGGGCCTTCGAACACCATCTGGCTGTGGGTGTCGCTGATCAGGCGGCCATCTGCCAGCTGCAGGGCCTTGAGGGCACTGTGGGCCGCCCCCTCGCGCTGCACCAGCCGCGGCTCCAGCCGCCCCAGGGCCCAGCCGCCGAGGGCGCTCACGCCGCTGAAGCGGCTGCCCGTGGCCTGCTCCACCGCCACCGTGGCCAGCAGGCAGCCCGTGGCGGCGCCGGGCGCCAGCAGGCCGTGGCGCAGCTCGGCGCCCTCACCCAGGCGGGCCTCCAGCACCACGCTGGTGAGGTTGGCGCCGCCGCTGCGGTGCACCTGCAGGATCTCCAGGGAGGCATCGGGCTCCAGCACCAGCAGCAGCCGCAGGGGCAGGATCCCCTCGCCGGCGCCGGCATCGCTCACCAGTTCCAGGGTGGTGGCGACCGTGCCGCGCACCCGCAGGGCCAGCACCTGGCGCGCCGTAGCGCCGTTGAGCAGCACCGGCCACAGTTCGGTGCTGCCGGTGGCGGCCAGCACCTGGCCCAGGCTGGCCTCGAGTTCCGCGCCCGCGATGGGCTCCAGGCCCGCCGGCAGGGAGATGCCGGCCACGGGGTCGCTGCGGCCATCGAGCACCAGCCGCAGGCTGCCGGCCAGGGGCTCGGGCAGCGCCGCCACCGGCTCGGGCGTGAGCAGGGCGGGCTTCAGGGCCGTCAGCGGCGCGGTGTCGGTGAAGCGCCAGGCCTCCTGGCGCCTTGAAGGCAGCGGGGCCTGCGCCAGAGCCTGGGCCGCCCGCTCGCGGCTGGGCGCCAGCGCATCGGCGCCAGTTGAGGCCCCGCCGCCGGCGTTCGCCAGCAGGGCGGCGACCCAGACGTTCGGGGCGGCGCCAGCCGCCGCGGTGGGGGTCGAGAGCGATGTGGCCACCATCTCAGCCCACCTCCGCCGGTGTGCGCTCCAGCGCCTCCAGTTCGGCGTCGACCCAGTCGTAGCCGCGTTCCTCCAGTTCCAGGGCCAGCTCCTTGCCGCCGGTGCGCAGGATCCGGCCCGCCGCCATCACGTGCACGTAATCCGGGGTGATCACATCCAGCAGCCGCTGGTAGTGGGTGATCAGCAGGGTGGCGTTGTCGGGGCCCGCCAGGTGGTTGACGCCGCCGGCCACGATCCGCAGGGCGTCGATGTCGAGGCCGGAGTCGGTCTCGTCGAGGATCGCCACCAGGGGTTCGAGCAGGGCCATCTGCAGGATCTCGTTGCGCTTCTTCTCGCCGCCGGAGAAACCCTCGTTCACGGAGCGCTCCAGGAAGGCCGGATCCATCTGCACCACCGCCAGCCGTTCGCGCACCAGGTCCTCGAAGGCGAAGGTGTCGAGCTCCTCCTGGCCCTTGCTCGCCCGGCGGGCGTTGGTGGCCACCCGCAGGAACTCCAGGTTGCTCACCCCGGGGATCTCCACCGGGTATTGAAAGCCCAGGAACAGGCCGGTGCGGGCCCGCTCCTCCGGCTCCAGGCTGAGCAGGTCCTCGCCCTTGTAGAGCACCGTGCCGCCTGTGACGGTGTAGGCCGGGTGGCCCGCCAGCACCTTGGAGAGGGTGCTCTTGCCGCTGCCGTTGCGGCCCATCACCGCGTGGATCTCGCCGGCGCGGATCGTCAGCGACACCCCCTTGAGGATGGGCTGGTCCTCCACGCGGGCCTGGAGATCACGGATCTCGAGGAGGACGGGGGCGTCGGGGCGGATCACGGCGGGGGAGAAAAGGGCAGGGAAGGGACGGGGGAGGAAGCGGCGGGCCGGGGGGTGGCCGTCGGCGGAGCGGCCGTGGGCCGGAATCAGCCCACCGAGCCCTCGAGCTTGAGGGCCAGCAGCTTGTCGGCCTCGGCGGCGAACTCCATCGGCAGCTGGTTGAAGACGTCGCGGCAGAAGCCGCTCACCATCATCGACACCGCCTCCTCGAAGGCGATCCCGCGGCTCCGCAGATAGAAGAGCTGGTCGGCGGAGATGCGGCAGGTGCTGGCCTCGTGCTCGATGCGGGCCTCCGGCTGCTGGGAGCGGATGTAGGGGTAGGTGTTGGCGGCGGCCTGGTCGCCGA
>CAZBMT010000396.1:0-2573 GCA_964492645.1 uncultured Cyanobium sp.
CGCGCGCCGATCAGATCATCCACGTCCTTCAGGGAGGAGACGTAGCCGCTGACCGTCCCCTCGGTGGCCCGCAGCACCGCAGCCCTCACCTGCATCCAGCGGTAGCCGCCGAAGGCGGTGCGCAGGCGCAGCAGGCAGTCGTCGGGCCACTGACCGCTGGCCTTGAGGGTGGCGGTGAGTTGCGCCGCCTTCGGCCCATCCTCGGGATGGACCCGCTGATCGAGGCTGACGCCGATCTCCTCGCTGGCCAGCCAGCCGAGGGCGTTGCGGCCCTCGCTGTCCGCGCTCACCCAGGTGCAGCGCAGCTCGGTGTCGAGCATCACGATCAGATCGCTGCCCAGTTCGGCGATCAGCCGGAAGCGTTCGCGCTCCCGGTTCAGTTCCTCCTGGCGGCGCACCATCTCCGTGGCATCGACGATCTGGAACAGGACGCCCCGCAGGTGGCCACCCGCCGCGCGCACGGCGGACACCGTGATCTCTCCCCAGATGATGCTGCCGTCGGCGTGGTGGTAGCGCTTGGTGAGGCGGTAGTGGTCGATGTCGCCCTCCAGCAGCCTGCGGTGGACGGCCAGGCTCGGCGCCAGATCGTCGGGATGGGTGAGGCTCTGCCAGTCGCAGCGGAGCAGTGCTTCCCGGTCGCGTCCGCAGAAGCGCTCCATCGCCCGGTTCACCTCCCGGAAGCGTCCGTCCGGGTCGGCCAGTCCCATGGCGATCGGGGAGTGCTCCACCGCCAGCCGGAACAGGGAAGGCTCCGGGGAGATCTCCCCTGCCTTCTTCTCACCAGGTGGGCTGGCCTTGTTCTCGCCAGGTGGGCTGGCCATCTTTCACGAGGATCATGCGGTCGTCGACGGTCAGCATCGCTCCGGCGAAGGACATGGTCCCTGACCCGGCCGCGGATCAGGCCCCGATCCTCCGATGCCGCGGGTCCTCCATGGGCACGGCCTGGTCCCTGACCAGGGCCGACTCCAGCAGGTAGGCGGCCAGATTGCTCAGGGACCGTCCCTGCTCGTCGCTGCGCTCGATCAGCTCGCGGTAGGTGCCGTACGGAATGGTGATGGTGAGGCGCCGTGGTGTGCGGAAGGCGTTGGCGGTCATGGCGAAGGGCTCAGTCGTGGTGGTTCCTGTGCTCCGTAGCACCTCTGCCATCGTCAGGGATGCCGTCGCGCAGGGAAATACCCAGTTCTGGGCAGATCCGGGCTCCGGCCGCGTCCGCCGCGCCGGGCTAGCGGCGGCAGAGCGCCGCCGCCGTCAGGATCAGCCCACCGCCCAGCAGCGTCTGGGGAGCCGGCGTCTCCCCGAACAGGCTCCAGCCCCAGAGGGCAGCGAAGCCCACCTGGGCATAGCCAAGGGCGGTCGCCCGTCCCGCCGGCAGCCGCGTCAGGCCATGGGTGAGCCCGAGCTGGCCCAGCTGGGTGAACAGCCCCACCGCCAGCAGCCAGCCCAGCTCGGCGCCGGTGGGCAGCACCGGCTCCAGCAGCACGAAGGGCAGGCTCAGGGGCAGCGCCATCAGGGGAAACCAGAAGACGATCACCAGCGGGTGCTCGCTGCGGCCCAGCCCGCGGACGCTGACGTAGGCCACGGCGGTCAGCAGGGCTCCGGCCAGGGCCAGCAGCACCCCCGCGGCGGAGGCTCCCGCCCCCGGCTGCAGCACCAGGGCCACCCCCAGCAGGCCCAGGGCCAGGGCCAGCGCCACCCGCCGCCCGATCGGTTCCCCCAGCCACCACCAGGCCAGCAGGGCCGTGAGCGTGGGGTAGAGGTACTGGAGCAGGGTGGCCGTGGCCAGCGGCAGCACCGCCAGGGCGGCGTAGACGCCGTAGAGCGCCAGGCTGCCGGCGATCCCCCGCAGGGCGAGCCACCCCCGCCGCCGGCCCCAGGGGCTCACTCCGGCGGCGTGCAGCATCCAGCCGCTCATCGCCAGGTTGAGCAGGGCGCGCACCAGCACGATCTCCGCCACCGGGATCCGGCCCACCACCCGCTTGACGCACACCGCCATCAGGCTGAAGGCCAGGGCGCCGAGCAGCAGGGCGAGCACCGCCTTCGTTTCCTGGGGCGCTGCGGGAGCAGCGGCGGAAGGGGTGGGGCTCACGGGTCAGGCGGTCGCAGGGCCCACCCTGGCAGGCGGCGACCGCCCCGCCCTGGCCCCCCAGACCTGGTGTCATGCCCCACAATGGGGGCGGCCCGGGCCCCAGCCCTGGTGTCCCCCGACGCCTGCCCCTTGAATCTCCCCCCTTGAGCCTGCCCCGCCTCCACCCCCGCACGATCGAGGCCGTCAAGGAGCGGGCCGACATCGTTGATGTGGTGGGGGAGCACGTGGTGCTCAAGAAGAAGGGCCGCGAGTTCGTGGGCCTCTGCCCCTTCCACGACGACAAATCGCCGTCGATGACGGTGTCGCCGGCCAAGCAGTTCTATTACTGCTTCTCCTGCGGCGCCGGCGGCAACGCCATCAAGTTCCTGATGGAGCTGCAGCGCACCAGCTTCAGCGAGGTGGTGCTGGATCTGGCGCGCAAGTACCAGCTGCCGGTCGAGACCCCCGAAGCACCGCTCCACCCAGCGCCAGCGGGTGGCCAGCACGA
>CAZBMT010000397.1:0-2571 GCA_964492645.1 uncultured Cyanobium sp.
CTTCTTGGTGAGCGGACCGGTGTTCTCGATCCGCTGGGTGCCATCACCATTGGCCCAGCAGTGCAACACGCCGCGGGGGCCGAAGTTCTTCTGGAAGTCGGGGAAATCTTCCGGCTTGGGATAATCGCGCAGCTCCGGCTCCTCCTCGGCATTGAGGTGGTAGAGGTTGCCGAAGAACTCGTCGAAGCCGTGCATCGTCGGCAGATGCTCATCGCGATCGCCGAAGTGGTTCTTGCCGAACTGGCCGGTGCGGTAGCCCAGCGGCTGCAGCAGCTCGGCGATGGTGGGATCCTCGGCGCGGTAACCCAGTTCGGCGCCCGGCAGCCCCACCTTGCTGAGGCCGGTGCGGAACACGCTCTGGCCGGAGATGAAGGCGGCTCGGCCGGCGGTGCAGCTCTGCTCGGCGTAGTAATGGATGAAGCGACCGCCCTCCCTGGCGACCCGGTCGATGTTGGGGGTCTGATAGCCCATCAGGCCATCGCTGTAGCAGCTGAGGTTGCTCTGGCCGATGTCATCGCCCCAGAGGATGAGGATGTTGGGCTGGCCGTTGGGCATGGCGGGAAACACCCGGCGGGTGAAGGAGTGGGGTAGGAAGAGGGCTCAGGTCCCCAGTTGCCACGTGACGGTCGCCACGGAATCGGAGGACATGCCCCCAAAGGATGCACAGAGCGGAGCGATCGGAACACTCAGAAAGTGCGGCTCCTTCACTCCCTTCTCCCGGTCGGTCCGGGACATCGCTTGCCTGGAAGGGGTGCTCAGCCCCCTGCTGCCCGTGCAGCTCACCCAGCTCGCCGGTGGCCGCCTGGGCAGCGAACTGCTGGCCCTCGACCTGGGGCTGCTCCAGGTCCTGCGCCTGCGTTTCGATCGGCCCCTGCACGGCGGTGGGGCCAAACCCAGCGGCCGCCAGCTGATCGCCCTCGACCTGGAGGAGCATCCCGGCCAGCCCGTGATGCGCTCCCATGGTCTGGAGCTACCGGCCACGGCGTTCTTCGGCCTCGCCTCCGATCGGGAGATCCACCTCACCACCCCTGAGCGCTGCAGCCTGGCGGTGCTGAGCCTGGATCGGGAGACGTTCCTGCAGTGGAGCCTGGAGCTGGGCGGCCCCGACCTTGAGGAGTCGCTGGAGGGGGCCAACTGGGAGGCGATCGATCCGCTGCGCTTCCAGGGTGTGAGGGCCTGCCTGCGGCGGATCTTCCGCCTGGCCGAGCTGTCGCCGGCCCTGATGGCGGATCCGGCCATCCGCCGCCGCCTGGGCGGGGATCTGCTGCCGCTGCTGGTGGAGGCCCTGGTGCACCGCAGCGGCCTCGGCGAGCGGCTGGCCCGGCCGCCGGCCCGGATCGAGCTGGTGAAGGCCGCCCAGTCCTGGATGGCGGAGCATCCCCAGGAACCGATCAGCCTCGATGGGCTCTGCCGCCAGGTGGCGGCCGGTCGGCGCAGCCTGCTGCAGGGGTTCCGGGAGCACCTGGGGATGGGCCCGATGGCCTACCTCAAGATCCGTCGCCTGCACGGCGTGCGACAGGCCCTGCTGGCGGCCGATCCGCAGGCCACGACGATCTCCCAGCTGGCCGCTCAGTGGGGATTCATGAACGCAGGGCACTTCGCCCGCGATTACCGCAGCCTGTTCGGCGAACATCCCCGGACCAGCCTCCGGGCCTGAACGTCCTGACATCCCCTCCCCTCCCCATGAACGCGCCCACGCTCCGCCCGGTGCCTGTCCTGGCCAGCCTGGCCCTGGCGCTGCCGGCCCTGGGGCCGGCGGCGGCCCTGGCGGAGCCGACACCCGGGGGGACGGCGCCGGCCAGCCAAGGATCCCCCGCCTGGAGCGGCACCGTCGAGCTGTATGGCTTCGCGCCGCTGCGCACCCTTGGCACCACCACGATCCGGGGCCAGGAGGCGGAGGTGGACCAGGACCTGGGGGAGATCCTCAACATCCTCCGGTTCGCCGCCTCCGCCCGCGGCAGCATCGAAAAGGACCGGGTGGGCCTGCAGGCCGACCTCTGGTACACCAACCTGGGCGACTCGGCGGCGCGCCTGGTCGGCCCCAGGCAGCTGTTCACGACGACGGCCGATGTGGGCCAGACCCTGGGGATCTACGACTTCGCCCTGCGCTACCGGTTCGGCGAGCGGGAATCGGCGCTCGGCAAGCCCGGCACGTATTCGGTGATCCCCTATGCCGGGGTGCGGTTGATCGATGGCCGCCTGAATCTGGCTGCCACCCTCGACGGCCCCTTCGGCCGCACCCTGCTGGAGCCCACCCGCAACTTTCAGCGGACCTGGGTACAGCCCCTGGTGGGCACACAGGCCACCGTCTTCCTCTCCCCGCGACTGCGGGCCTTCGCCCGCGGCGATATCGGCGGCTTCGGCCTCGGCGGCCAGCAGGACCTCAGCGGCAATGCCCAGGTGGGCCTGGGCTATGCGGTCGGCGACAACACCGATCTGAACCTGTCCTGGCGGTACATGGGGCTGAAATGTAACAACGGAGACCAGAAGGCCAACGGCTTTTCCGTGAACATGAAAGGCATCGAAATCGGCGTGAAGTACTTCTTCGGCGGCGCACCTCGGGGCACGGCG
>CAZBMT010000398.1:0-2570 GCA_964492645.1 uncultured Cyanobium sp.
AGTTCCTCGATCAGTCCCTCGCGCACCCCGCGCATGGACTGACGCTGCTCCTCCCGGCTCATGGCTCGCTCCCGTGCTGCACCGAGTCTGCCTGCACCAGCAGGTGCAGGGCGACATCACCGGCGGCATCGCTCCAGAGGCCCGCCCCCAGCCAGCCGGCTTCGGCGGCCAGGGCGAGGAAGGCCCCGGGGGCGTACTTGTGGCTGTATTCGGTGATCAGGGCTTCGCCGGCGGCGAACGGCCAGGGCCGGCCGGCCAGCTGCACGGTGAGGTCCCGGCGGCTCACCAGGGCCATGGCGATCCGGGACGGGCCGGCCTCCCACCAGGCCCGGTAGTCGAAGTCGTCGGGGTGGAAATCGCCGTCCAGGTCACGGTTCAGCCGGGTCAGCAGGTTGCGGGCGAAGGCCTCCGACCAGCCGGCGGCATCGTTGTAGGCCGCCTCCAGCCGCTCCACCGCCTTGGGCTGGTCGATGCCGATCAGAAGGCGGCTGTCCGGCCCCAGCAGCCGCCGGAACTGGCGCAGCAGGTCCCGGGCGGCGGCTTGGTCGAAGTTGCCGATCGAACTGCCCGGGTAGAAGCCCAGCCGGCCGTGGCCCTCCAGGGCGGGGTGGTCCGGCAAGTGCTCGAGGCGGCTGTAGTCGCAGCAGATGCCGAGCACCGGCAGGTCCGGATGGCGCTCCTGCAGGGCCCGGCAGGCGGGGGCCAGGTGGTCGGCGCTGATGTCGAGGGCGACATAGGCGGCCGGCTGCAGGGCGCTGAGCAGGGGGCTCACCTTGCGGGCGCTGCCGGCCCCGAACTCCACCACCACCCCGGGCCCGAGGGCGGCGGCCAGCTCGGGCGCCCGCGCCTCCAGCAGGGCCGTCTCGGTGCGGGTGAGGCCGTACTCGGGCTGCTCGCAGATCGCCTCGAAAAGCCGCGACCCCTCGGCGTCGTACAGCAGCCAGGCCGGCAGCTGCTTCGGGCGGCGGGCCATGCCGTCGATCACCAGTCGGGCCATGTCGGCCGGCTCGGGATGGAGGTCGATCAGCATGGAGGGCCGGTAAGGTCGTCGGCGCCGTCGCGGGCCAGCCGCAGCCCGGCGGCCATCCAGCGGCAGTGGGGCCCGAAGAAGTTGCGGTAGGTGGGGCGTGCGTGGCCCGCCGGGGTGAGGAAGCTGCTGCCGCGGAGCACGAACTGGGAGGACATGAACTTGCCGTTGTATTCCCCCACGGCACCGGGGGCGGTGCGGAAGCCCGGGTAGGGCCGGTACGGGCTGGCGGTCCACTGCCAGAGGGCGCCGAAGGCCTGGGGCAGGGGGCGCCCGCCCGGCAGGGCCGCCTCTTCCACCACCAGCTCCCATTCGGCCTCGCTCGGCAGGCGGCCGCCGCTCCAGCGGGCGAAGGCGTCGGCCTCGAACCAGCTGAGGTGCCGCACGGGCGCCTGGGGGTGCCGCGGCCGGCGGCCCGCCAGGGTGAATTCCCACTCCCCGCGCCAGTAGCGCGGCGCGCTCCAGCCGTGCTGCTGCACCAGCGCCCAGCCCTCGCTCATCCACAGCTCCGGCCGCCGGTAGCCGTCCTCGGCGATGAAGGCGGCGTAGGCCTCATTGGACACCAGGGTTTCGGCGAGGCTGAAGGGCTCCAGCCACTGGCGGTGGCGGGGGGCCTCGTTGTCGAAGTGGAAGCCGCCGCCGTCGTGGCCGATCGCCACCAGGCCGCCGGGGTGGGAGCGCCAGCCGCCGGCGGCGGCGGCGGCCCCTGCGCCGGGAGGTTCGACGCCGTAGGCGGGCTCCAGGGGGTTGCGGCTGAAGCCGTCCAGCAGATCCATCAGCAGCAGCTCCTGGTGCTGCTGCTCGTGCTGCAGCCCCAGCTCGACGAGCTCCAGCAGCGGGGCTGCGCTGGCGGCGGGGCGGCGATCCAGCGCCTCCAGCAGCGTCTCCAGGCCGGCGTCGACACTCCGGCGCCAGGCGAGCACCTCGCCGATGGCCGGCCGGGTGAGCAGGCCCCGCTCCGGGCGGGGGTGGCGGCTGCCGACCGCCTCGTAATAGGAGTTGAACAGGTGGCCCCAGCGGCGGTCGGGCGTGGCGTGGCCCGGCAGGTGGGGCTCCAGCAGGAAGGTCTCGAAGAACCAGGTGGTGTGCCCCAGGTGCCACTTGGCGGGGCTGGCGTCGGCCATGCCCTGGAGGCAGAGGTCCTCCGGTTCCAGCCCCTCGATCAGGTGCTCGCTGTGCCGGCGGACCGCCTGGAGCCGGTGCAGGAGGCAGGGGATGTCCGCCGGCGCGTGTGCCCTGGAACCCATGGTCCTGCCGTTCTCTGGGGCCGACCATAGGGATGTTCCCTACGATCCGGCCACGCAGCGATGGAGAAGACCAGCCGCATGGGAGCCCACAGCGACGGGATGAGCACCGGGATCACCGAGGGCTTCAGCGGGGCGGTGGGCCACACGCCGCTGATCCGGCTCCATGCCCTCAGCGCCCTCACCGGCTGCGAGATCCTGGGCAAGGCGGAATTCATGAACCCCGGCGGGTCGGTCAAGGACCGGGCCGCCCTGGGCATCCTGCAGGAGGCGGAGGCCGCCGGCCTGCTGAAGCCGGG
>CAZBMT010000399.1:0-2568 GCA_964492645.1 uncultured Cyanobium sp.
TGCTGCGGCCCGTGTTCCTTGCTGGCCGGGGGGAGGGGATGCCAGCCGGCACCCCCGCCGGGTTTCAGAGCAGGCCCCAGCCGGTGCTGGTGCGCCCCTCGACCCGATCGATCACCAGGCGCACCCGGTGGTGGCCCAGGTCGAGCCCCCAGGTGCGGGTGGGGCCGTCGTGGTCGGACCAGAGGCCGCGGCCCAGGGAGGCATCGGCGTGGTCGAGGTGCAGGGCCAGCTGGTGGCCGAGCAGGGCCGGCAGGGCGAGGCCGGTGGAGGTGATGGTGCAGTTCATCGACGTGGATGCAGGTGGACAGGCAGCACCCCGGTCGGGCGGCGGTGCAGGTTGCAGTGCTGTGGCGCTGTGCCTGGCCTCCGATGCACGGCCATGGCTACTGCCTGACCACACCATAACGCCGGGTGTCGTGATCGGTGGGGATTGTTGTTGTAACTCGTAACAATCGTCTCCCCTGCTGATGACTCAGGCGCCGCGATGTTGCCCCTGTGCCGATGCCCCAGCGGTGGTCACATGGGCGCCGACCACCCCCGGCATGGGGGGAATCTGCCGCGTCACGCGTAGGGGAACCCCCCAGAATCACGCGACCCCAAAATCACCCAGGGGCATTAATCGCCTTCAGCGGGGATAAGTCGGCGGACCCCCCATGTACCCGCCATAAGGCTGGTACCGGGTCGATGGGGCGGGGCTGACCGGCCGATACCCCGGCACTGGCTGGGCCCTGTATCCGGTGCCGGGGTAGGGCTCAGTGATGCGAACCGCAGGGCGGCCGGTGGAGTCGTTGACGGTGCAGCCGCCGATCATCCCTGGCTGGGCACCGAACATTCCACAGGTCTGAGCAACTGCCGGCGACCCGAAGGAGCCAACCAGGAGGACCGAGAGGAGCAGGGATCTGATGGTGCTGGTGGTGGCCCGCCTGCTGAAGTGGAGCGACAGGCCACAGGATCACCCTGCCAGCGGGTTCCCTTTGCCGCTGCTCGCCATGCCCCGGAACGTGTTGATGGCGCCCATGGTGGAGGTGGCCCCCTCGAGGAGGCTGGTCCCGATCCGGAGGCCGCCGGCGAGGCCGCTGGGCCCTGCTCCGGTGGAGGTGGGCGGGGCCGGCATCAGGAGGGAGGGGAGCGGCACGTAGGGGGCCATGGGCTCCAGGTAGGGCTGCGCCTCGTAGAAGGCCTGGGAGTTGTACTGGCTGAGGTACTGGGCCACGGTGCCCGCCTGCTCCCGGGTGTACTGCCGGTTCCTGAGCCCCTGGTTGATGGCGGTGATGGTGAGGAAGTCGCCCTCCTGCCGCACGAAGTCGTTCATCAGCCGGTCGATGCTGGCGCCGGCCTGGGGGTTCGCTCGAATCGATGCGCGGTTCTTGAGGGCGGCGACCGTGTACTGCTGCAGGGCCACGGCATCGGCCATCGCCTGCTCGGCCAGCCGCTGCTGTGCTGCTTCGCTGCTCAGGATGAACTGGGCCCCAGCACCCTCGCGGTTCTCCCGCACGGTGTCGGCCTGGTTGATCGCCCGCACCAAGTCCACATTCCGCTGGGAGCGGGCGTAGGCCAGATCCTGGTTGTACTGGACCGTTTCACGCCAGTGGACCTGCTCCTGGTTGGCCCCGGCCATGGCCAGCTCGACGGTGGACCGCCAGCCCTCATAGACGCTGTTGGCCTGCTGCTTGCCCAGGTCGTTGAGGTACTCCTGCCGCTCGGCGTTGTTGCCAGCGATGGCGCCGAAGATGTTGAGGCCAGTCCTTGCGGCACCGATTCCAAGACCGAGGGTGACAGGATCCATCGGGGCTAAAGGCAGAAGAAGTCTCACCTCATTCTATGTGCTATCAGGAAGGTTCTAGCTGGCATTCGACCGCTGAACGATTGGGCTACTGCCAACGACATTCGTCCAGACGGGCGTATTCCCCAATTCGGACTACATTCCCTGGCGTGGTCGGCTTTACAAAGCGAATCCTGTTTATGTGATGTGGGTATTTGTCTTCATGGTGTCCCACAAAACCATTGCCCAATAGAAATTCGACCTGGCAGATTCGGCTCCCCATCGCATCTGAGATCCTCGCAAACCCTTCCTTACAGCTGTACCAGCCAAGTGCAACGTTCTTGTACTCCCGGCACTGCCCGAGATTGCTGAAGGTGATCCGGCTGTCAAACGGCCAGCCCTCCGGGTTGGCGTTGAGCCACTGCTGGAAGCTGGCCGGGGTGAACTTGAACGGGGCCGCCCAGCCGCCAGCCGGCACCAGGGCGAGTGCCAGGGCCAAGGGCACGAGGCGGCGCTGCATGGCTGAGAAGTTTCCTAAGGGGCTCCCAGGCGGCTCCTAGGGGCTCATTACAGCCCCAGCATCACCCCCTTCCATCGGGCGGTACCGGTGGGGATCCACACCGTGACGGAATGTGGAGAACACGACCGCCCCGTGGGTGCAGCCTTGGGTGCAGCGGTGGGTGCAGGAAGCTGGAGTCCCCAGAAATCGGCCCCTGTCGTAGGAACGGATCTCAGGGATTCTCAGCCCCGGCCCCCGTTTCCCCTATTCTCCATCCACCATTCTTCCCGCCCGGGCCCCCGCAGGC
>CAZBMT010000400.1:0-2554 GCA_964492645.1 uncultured Cyanobium sp.
CAGATCCGCTCCTTCCTCACCGTCCAGGAACAGGTGGATCTGTTCAGCCGCTGGGCGGCCAGCGGCTCCGAGGCGGCCGACTTCCTGGCCACCATTGCCCTCACCGCCTCCGGTTTCGCCCAGCGCAAGCCCGAACGCATCGCCGAGGCCAGAAACCGTCTGCAGCGCAGCGGTCGGGAGGGCGTCGAGCCGCTGCTCGCCAACCTGCACCTGCTGCTGGGGGAGGCCGACACGGCGCGGACCTGCTTCGAGCGCGGCGCAAGTCAGGAACTCAGGAACTGGGCGGCCGCCAAGAGTGACGATCCCCTCGGCCAGCTCTGCGCCTACTGCAGCGACTGGCTGGTGCGGGACGTGCTGCCCGGCTACCGGGACCTGGAGGCGGAACCGGATCTGGTGGCCTACTTCAGCGACCGGGACGTGGTGGCCTATGTGGAGCGGGAGGACCAGCGCCGGGGCCGTGCCTACCTCCCGACGCCGGCGACCCCTGCGGTCGCTGCGACCCAGCCCCCTTCAGCAGGCTTCGAGTCAGCCGGTTTTCCCGCCGTGGCCCCCTTCTCTGCTGCCGCCTCGACCCTGGAAGGATTCCCGCCCCTGCCGCCAACGGGCCCCTCGGTCGATCCCGATGACGACGGGGAACTGGGTGACGCGGTGCCCCTGCGCTGGCCCGTGCCCCCCCGGCCCTGGCTTCTGGGGGGCGGCGCCGCCCTGATGCTGCTGCTGGCCGGAGCCTGGGTGCTGCGACTGCGCCAAAGCGCGCCGTCATCGCCGCCGGCGCCGCTGCCCGCTCAGCCCGCCAGGCCACCGGCCGCTCCCGCTCCCGGGCCGACGATCGGCCAGTCCCTCACGCCCCTCACCAGCCCCAGCCCGGATGCGGCCCAGGTCCGCCGGCTGCTGGAGAACTGGCTGACGGTCAAGGGCGACGTGCTGGCGGGTGAGCCCATTCCCCAGGGCCTGGATCGCATTGCCCGGGAAGGCCCGGTGGAGCGGCTCGCCAGCGAGCGCCGCAGCGATGCCGCCAAGGGCCAGACCCAGCGGCTGGACGTGCGGATCACCGACCTGACCCTCTCGGAAAGTGGCCCCCGACGGATCGTCGCCGTCGCCCGGCTTCGCTATAGCGACCGGCGTCTCGACAAGGACGGCAAGGTGGTGGAGACCACGGCGCCGATGGAGCTGCGCAATGGTTATGTATTCGGACGCGACGGCGACAGCTGGCGCCTGGTGGCCACCCAATCCCTCGACTGATGTTCGACGAACTCTCCCAGCGCTTTGAAGATGCGGTCAAGGGACTGCGGGGCCAGGCGGCCATCTCCGAGACGAACGTCGATGGCGCCCTGCGCGACGTGAGGCGGGCCCTGCTGGAGGCCGACGTCAGCCTGCCGGTGGTCAAGGAGTTCATCGAGGAGGTGCGGCGCAAGGCGGTGGGTGCCGAGGTGGTGCGCGGGGTGAGCCCGGACCAGCAGTTCGTCCAGCTGGTGCACGCGCAGCTCGTCGAGACCATGGGCGGCGCCAATGCCCCCCTGGCCCGGGCCGGGGAAGGCCCCACCGTGATCCTGATGGCCGGCCTTCAGGGCGCCGGCAAAACCACCGCCACCGCCAAGCTGGGTCTGCACCTGAAGGAGCAGGGCCGCCGTCCCCTGCTGGTGGCCGCCGACGTCTACCGGCCGGCCGCCATCGACCAGCTCCAGACCCTGGGTCGCCAGATCGGCGTGGAGGTGTTCAGCCTCGGCAGCGACGCCGCCCCGGAGGCGATCGCCGCCGCCGGCGTGGCCAAGGGACGGGACGAGGGCTTCGACACCGTCCTGGTGGACACCGCCGGCCGGCTCCAGATCGACACCTCGATGATGGAGGAGATGGTCCGGATCCGGGAGGCGGCGGCCCCGGATGAGGTGCTGCTGGTGGTCGATTCGATGATCGGCCAGGAGGCGGCCGATCTGACCCGGGCCTTCCACGAACAGGTGGGCATCACCGGCGCCGTGCTCACCAAGCTGGACGGCGATTCCCGCGGCGGGGCGGCCCTCTCGATCCGCAAGGTGAGCGGCGCCCCGATCAAGTTCATCGGCACCGGCGAGAAGGTGGAGGCCCTGCAGCCGTTCCACCCGGAGCGGATGGCCAGCCGGATCCTGGGTATGGGCGATGTGCTCACCCTGGTGGAGAAGGCCACCAAGGAGGTGGAACTGGCCGATGTGGAGAAGATGCAGCGCAAGCTTCAGGAAGCCAGCTTCGATTTCTCCGATTTCGTGCAGCAGATGCGCCTGATCAAGCGCATGGGCTCCCTCGGCGGTCTGATGAAGCTGATCCCCGGCATGAACAAGATCGATGACGGCATGCTCCGCCAGGGGGAGAGTCAGCTGAAGCGCATCGAGGCCATGATCGGCTCGATGACCGAGGCCGAACGACGCCAGCCCGAACTGCTCGCCGCCCAGCCCTCCCGCCGCCGCCGCATCGCCGCCGGCAGCGGCCACACTGCGGCGGATGTGGACAAGGTGCTCGCCGATTTCCAGAAGATGCGCGGCTTCATGCAGCAGATGACCCGCGGTGGAATGCCCGGAATGCC
>CAZBMT010000401.1:0-2554 GCA_964492645.1 uncultured Cyanobium sp.
CACCCGGCCCGCCCACCTGTGGATGCACTCCTTGAGCTGCACGTTGGGCGCGATCATGAGGGCCTTGCTCTTCAGCGGCACGCCCGTCTTGGGGCACATGCGGTGGCCGTTGGCCCACCAGTCCTCCAGCGCCTGGCGCTCACCGTTCCACGACCGCCGCTGGATCGAGGCGATCTGGAACCTTCCCGATGGCTGGAAGCTGGGCTCCAACTGGCACCGCCATGCCATCGCCCGCAACTGCCCCGAACTGCTGACGTTCCCGGAGGAGAACGGCTTCGACCGGCGCCGCATGCTCCCCAAGGCCCCGCCCCTCTACTGGACGCCGCCGATGCGGCGGGCCCGCTACGTGAGCTACGACCTCAGCGCCGACTGGTACCGCGACCCGCGGATGCATGCCTTCCTGCGCGAGAACGCCGGCCGGATCGACGACCTGGTGGATCCGGATCTGGTCGGACGGATCCTGGAGGCCCACCGCAGCGGCACCGACCGGACCCGGACCCTGGCCTTCCTGCTCACCCTGATCGTCTGGAAGCAGGTGATCGCCCCATGAGGGTGCTGTTCGTCTCCCACATGGCCACCCGCAGCGGCGTCCCCCTGCTGCTCTGGCTGCTGCGCTGGCTGATGACCCACGGACGCGGCATCGAACCGGCGGTTGTGCAGCTCAGCGATGGTCCCCTGCGCCCCGATTTCGAAGCCCTGGCGCCCACGGAGGCCTGGAGCCGGCCCCTCTTCCAGCCCCTGCGCGACTGCGTGGCGGCCCGGCTGGGGCGGGGAAGGGCGGGCAGTCCCGCCGAGCTGCTGGAGGCGGCGGTGCGGCGCCACCGGCCGGAGCTGACTCACCTCAACACCCAGGGGCTGGGCCAGCACCTGGGGGGCCTGACGGCCGATCCGGCCCGCCCGGCCTGCCTCAGCCATGTCCATGAGCTCGAGACAACCCTGGCCACGATGGGCAGCCCGGAGCCCGTGGCCCGCCAGCTGTCCCTCTCCAGCGTCGTGGTGGCCTGTGCCGAAGGGGTGAGGCGATCCCTGCACACGCGCCAAGGGGTGCCCCTGCAGCGCTGCATGGTGATCCCGGGCTTCCTCCCCCTCCTGGCCTCCGGACAGGGCCTGCCCCCACCGGAGAGCCTGGCGGGGGAGCCCACCAGCCGGGAGCCCGTGCTGGAGCCCGTGGAGGCGGCCCTGGCGGCGGGCAGGTTCGTGTTCGGCTTCGTGGGCCAGGCGATCGCCCGCAAGGGGTTCGACCTCTTCGCCCTGCTGGTACAGGCCTGCGAGCGGATCTTCGCGGGCCGGCCGTTCCTGGCCGTCTGGCTCGGCGCCTCCCCCCGGCAGGAGGAGGTGATCGTGGCCCGGCGCGATCTGCAGCTGCTGGGGCAGGAGCACCGCGTGCTGCTGCTGCCGCCGCTGCCCTCCGCCGGCGGGGTCATCGCTCGCTTCGCTGTCCAGGGCCTGCTGTCGCGGGAGGACCCTTATCCCCTGGTGGCCCTCGAGGCCGCCGCCGCCGCCGTGCCCACCATCCGCTTCCAGGGCGGCGGCGGCAGCAATGACGTGGCGCCCCGTTTGCTGACCTGCGTGGAACGGGCCGTCACGGCCGGAGCCTGCCATGGCTGAGCTGCCCCTACCCGCCAGCCGCCCCCTCTACGGCTGGTCCCCGGCAGCGCCGGTGGCGGTGCCCGAAGCATTCCGCCGCGACCCCGAGCGACCGCTGTTCTCGATCGTCATCCCCACCCTCAACCAGGGCTCCTACATCGAGGACACCCTCCTCTCGATCCTCTGGCAGGGTTACGACAACGTCGAGATCATCGTGGTGGACGGCGGCAGCACCGACGACACCCCGGCGGTGCTGGAGCGATACCGCCCCTGGATCTCGGTGCTGATCAGCGAGCCGGATCGGGGCCAGTCGGACGCCATCAACAAGGGATTCCGCCGGGCCACCGGCTCGATCCTGGCCTGGCTCAACTCCGACGACCTCTACCTCCCCGGTGCCTTCGCCACCGTGCTGGCCTGCTTCGCCGCCGAGCCCCGCGGCCGCTGGGTGATCGGCAGCGGCGACATCATCAGCGCCGACCAGCGCTTCCTGCGCCACGTGCCCGCCCGGGAGGGTTCGGAGCAGACCCTGCTGGCGATCGAGGACGACTGCTTTCTGCTGCAGCAGAGCTGCTTCTGGACCGCCTCGCTATGGCAGGAGGCCGGCGGGCAGGTGGACGAGTCCCTCAGCCTGCTGATGGACTACGACCTCTGGTGGCGCTTCTCCCAGCGCTGCACCGGCATCGTCACCCAGGAGAAACTGGGGGCCATGCGCTACTACGCCACCGTGAAGACCCGCCGCCAGGGGGAACGGTTTCCGGCCGAACTGGCCACCATCTACGCCCGCTACGGGGCCAGCGCCTCGCTGGATGGGCTGGTGCAGCGGCTGCTGGCGGAGAAGTCCGCCCTCGGCGAGCGGCTCTCGGCCCTGGAGCGCCAGCTGCCGGTGCGGCTGCTGCGGCGCCTGCGGCTGCTCCCCCGACCATGACGACCCCCGAACTCTTCGTCGGCATCACCAGCTGGAACAGCG
>CAZBMT010000402.1:0-2551 GCA_964492645.1 uncultured Cyanobium sp.
GGCCGTCCCGCCCGGGCGTCGGCGGCGCCATGGTGGAAGACGACCTTTCCGGCGCAGGATCGATGCATCCCCCCTCCCCGGAGCAGGACCTGGTGCTCGCGGCCATCGAACGGTTCATGGCCGATCCTGATCTGGCCCTGGCGGGCCAGCCCGGCGAGGGGGAATCCGGCGACATCCTCAGCGCGATCCTGCGGGCCCTCACCATGGTGCTGCCGCTCGAGGAGATCGAACTGGCGGTGACGGGCCTGCTCACGGTCCACTGCGACCAGCTCGACGACGACACCCAGCTGGTGCTGGAGGCCCTGCTCACCGCCATCGAGCGGGACGACGACGAGATGGCCCTCGACACCCTGCTGGCCAGTGAGGCCAGCCTGCTGGAGGCCAACGCCCTCGACGGCAACTACCTGCTGGTGTGGGATCCGGCCGACGCGGCGCCGCTGCGGGAAATGGAGATCCTTGACGTGCTGGAGCGCTACCCCTGCCGCGGGGAGGGTGCCCGCTGGAGCTGCGACGACTTCGTGGCCCTGCTGGAAGGCAAGATCCTGCAGTGGCGCAAGACGATGGTGGCCCTGGAGATCCTCCAGGAGCAGCCCGGCACCCGGCCCGCCGCCAGCACCATGGTGCTGCTGGTGCCCGCTGATCCCGAGGCCCCGCTCGAGCAACTGGAGGTGGGCGTCACCCTCAGTCCGCCGCCGGAGTCCAGTGGAGCCGCATCGGCACGCAACCTTCCAGGCTGACCTTGACCGGGCAGCGCTCGCCGGCCTGGATCAGCACCTCCCGCTCCTGGGCCGAGAGACCGGCCGGCAGCTCGATCCAGGCCTCCAGCAGGGCGATGCGGCGCTCACCGCTGCTGCTCATGCCCTTCTCCAGCCGCACCGAGGCCCCCTCCAGGGCGATGCCCTGGCGTTGGGCCACGATGCCCATCACCGTCAGCAGACAGGTGGCCAGGGCGGTGCCCACCAGGTCGGTGGGGGAGAACGCCTCCCCCTTGCCCTGGTTGTCGACGGGGGCATCGGTGATCAGCTGCGAGCCGGAGGCGGCGTGCTCGGCCGCGCAGCGGAGGGCTCCTTCGTAGCGGCAGGTGATCGTGGTCATGGAGGGCGGGCGCTGCGGTGGTCGCCGGCCCAGGCTGGCAGGGGCTGTCGCCCTACGGTGCTGGCCGCGTGCTGTGGATCCTTGCCGCTGATCCTGCTGGTGGCCAACCCGAACTCCGTCGGGCTGGCGGAGACGATCCGGCTGGCGGTGACGCCGGTGTTCCTGCTGGCGGGCATCAGTGGCCTGCTGGGGGTGATCACCACCCGCCTGTCGCGCATCATCGACCGGGCCCGGGTGATCAAGGCACGGGATCCGGCCGTGAGCTTGGCCCGGGAGCGGGAGCTCCAGTCGGAACTGCTGCTGCACCGCCGCCGCATGACCCTGGCCTCGGCGGCCTTCGCCTGCGCCACCACCAGCTTCCTGCTGGTGGCCACGGTGGTGATGGTGCTGTTCCTGAGCACCGTGGCCACGATCGACCTGACCCCCCTGGTGGCCCTGCTGTTCGTGCTGGCGATGGGCTCGCTGATGACGGCGGTGCTGCTGCTGCTGCGCGAGGTGCAGCTGGGCAACCAGGCGTTGCGGCACTTCTGAGCGCCGGATCGGCTGTGCAGTCCGCTCTGGATCAGGGGGTGGTCAGTCCGATCTCCTCCAGCAGTTGCCGCTGCTGGCGCGCCGACACAAAGCGATGGGCCGCCATGGCACCGCTCACCGCCACCGGTGGCACGCCGATGCCAGGAAACACACCGGCCCCGCAGAGCACCAGCCCCTCGACCGGGGTGGACCCGCCTGGGAAGGTCCCGGCATGGGCGGGCCAGGCCGGGCCGTAGCTGCCCTGGTACGTCCGAAGGTAGTGGCTGTGGGTGAGGGGGGTGCCCTGCAGTTCCAGCACCACCCGCTCCTGCCAGTCGGGCAGCACCCGGTCGAGCGCCTCAGCGAAGACGGCGCAGCGTTCCTGCTTGAGGGCGCCGTAGGCGGCGCTGCCGCGCTCCAGCCCCTGCCACAGCTCCCAGGGTTCGTTGGCCGGGGTGTAGCCATGCAGCACCTGGTGGCCCGCCGGCGCGCAGGAGGAATCGAGCCGGGAGGGCATCGAGAGCACCACCATGTTGCGTTCGGCGTCGATGCCCCGCTGCCAGTCGCCCACCCACACGTGATGGATGGGCAGGTGGTCGAGGTCGTCCCCCCGCAGGGCCAGGTGCCAGTGCAGGAAGCCGGCGCAGGCCGGAGTGGCCGCCTGGCGCCGCCGCCAGCGCGACGGCACCGCCGTCTGCGGCAGCAGGGTCAGCAGGTCCCAGGGGCTGGTGTTGGCGATCACCCCCCGGGCAGCTTCGAGGCGCTCCCCGCTCGCCAGCCGTATCCCCACCGCCCGGCCCTGCTCCACCAGGATCTCTGCCACCGCCGCGCCCGTCCGCAGCCGGCCGCCGTGACGCTCCATCCCGCGCACCAGCGCCGCCGCCACGGCTGCGCTGCCGCCGATGGGGTAGTCGAGGCAGGCCTCGGGCTCGAACCACTCCCCGAA
>CAZBMT010000403.1:0-2529 GCA_964492645.1 uncultured Cyanobium sp.
ACCGCCAGGCACAGCAGGGTGGTGGGGGTGGAGAGCCCGAAACCAAGCTGAAGGGGCCAGAAGGCCAGCAGGGGCGTGCCGAAGCTGAGCGCCACGGTGCGCAGGATCGCCGCCCGGCGGGAGGTGAGCAGGTCGCCGCGCACCTCCAGCCCCACCTGGAAGAACAGGGTCAGCACCCCCAGCTCCGTCAGGCCGCTGAGGGGCGCCATCGCCTCGAAGGGGACCACGGTGTTGCCGATGACGAAACCCAGCACGAGCTCGATGACGATCGCCGGCACGGCCAGCCGCGCCATCCAGCCTTCCGACAGGCGGGCCAGCAGCACGCCCAGCAGCAGGATCAGGAGGGTGCTGAGCAGCGTTGGTTGCCCCATCGAACGGATCGGCCCCCTGCCCCTAGCGTCCTAAAGCATCCTTCGGACGAGTCGACGACGCATGGCCCGCCTCGACAACCTGCGGCGCCGGCTCATCGGCACTCCCCTGCCCACCAGCGCCCACCATGAGGAGCGCTACAGCAACGCCGAGGCCCTGGCGATCCTCAGCTCCGACGCCCTCTCCTCGGTGGCCTATGCGACCCAGGAGATCGTGCTGGTGCTGGGGATGGGCGGCGCGGCGGCCCTGCCGTTCACCCTGCCGATCACCGCCCTGATCGTGGGTCTGATGCTGGTGGTGGCCAGCAGCTACCGGCAGACGATCAAGGCCTACCCCCACGGGGGCGGCTCCTACCGGGTCTCCCACGAGAACCTCGGCCAGACGGCGGGCCTGGTGGCCGGCGCCTCGCTCTCCATCGACTACGTGCTCACGGTGGCGGTGAGCGTGGCCGCCGGCATCGCCGCGCTGACCTCCTATTTCCCGGTGCTGGACCCCGAGCGGGTGCCCCTGTGCCTGCTGGCGGTGCTGCTGGTGATGCTGGCCAATCTGCGGGGGGTGAGCTCCAGCGCCCGGTTCCTGAGTGTGCCCACCTATCTGTTCATGGCCGCCGTCGTCACCCTGCTGCTGGCCGGGGCGATCAGAACGGGGATGGGCGAGCTGCCCACCCTGCCGGTGGCGGAGCAGCAGCAGCTGCTGGAGGCGGCCCACCGGGGCGGCCAGGGACTGCAGGCCCTCGGCCCCCTGCTGCTGATGCGGGCCTTCAGCTCCGGCTGCGCCGCCCTCACCGGCATCGAGGCGATCAGCGACAGCGTCGCCGCCTTCCGCCCGACGGAGTGGCGCAACGCCCGCCGGGTGCTGGTGGTGATGGTGCTGATGCTGGCGGTGATGTTCAGCGGCATCAGCGCCCTGGCCAGCCAGAGCGGTCTGGTGGTGGAGGACAACGGCCCCACTCTGCTGTACCAGCTGGGGGAGCGGATCTTCGGCGACGGCCCGCTGCTGTTCGTGCTGCAGTTCTCGACGCTGCTGATCCTGCTGCTCGCCGCCAACACGGCCTACGCGGATTTTCCGCGGCTGGCTGCCTTCCTGGCCCAGGACGGCTTTCTGCCCCGCCAGCTCACCTCCCTCGGGGACCGGCTGGTGTTCAGCAACGGCATCCTGGCCCTCAGCGCCCTGGCCGGCCTGCTGCTGGTGCTTGTGGAGGGCAGCGTCAGCCGCCTGATCCCCCTCTATGCCGTGGGGGTGTTCATCAGCTTCACCCTCTCCCAGGCCGGGATGGTGATGCACTGGTGGAAGCGGCGGGAGCGGGGCTGGCGCACCCGGGTCCTGGTCAACGGAGTTGGGGCGGTGAGCACCGCCGTGGTGGGGGCGGTGCTGCTGATCAGCAAGTTCACCCAGGGGGCCTGGGTGGTGGTGCTGGCGATCCCCCTGCTGGTGCTGATGTATCTGCGCATCCGCACCCACTACGACCACGTCGTCCGGCGCCTGCGCCTGGCCTCGGATGGGCGGCTGCAGCTGCCGGCCCCCCCGCCCCCCGGCGGCGGCACCCCCACGGTGGTGCTGGTGGGCCAGCTGCACCGGGGCAGCTACGAGGCCCTGTGCTTCGCCCGCAGCGTCGCCAGCGACCTGGTGGCGGTCCACGTGGATCTCGTCGGCGACAAGGGCGAGTCCTTCCGCGCCCAGTGGAGCCGCCAGCTGCCGGACGTGCCCCTGGAGGTGCTGCCCTCCCCCTACCGCTCCCTGGTGGACCCGGTGACCCGGTTCGTGGGGCGCTTCGAGCAGCAGCACCACAAGGACCGCCATTCCTTCTGCCTGGTGGTGCTGCCGGTGTTCGTCACCCGGCACCGCTGGGAGAACCTGCTCCATAACCAGTCGACGATCCGCCTGAGGCGCGCCCTGCGCGAGCACGGCACCAGGGTCGTCACTACGGTCGGCTTCTACCTCTGAACGGTCCGATGCAAGCGTTCCTCACGGTCTCCGCCACCCCTCAAGGACTGATCACCTTGGGGGTGTTCGTCGGGGCGATGGTGCTGTTCGTCACCGGCTGGCTGGCTCCGGAGGTCACCGGGCTGCTGGCGGCAGCGCTGCTGGTCAGCTTCAAGGTGCTGAAGCCCGATGAGGCGGTGCAGGGCTTCGGCAGCCCCGCCCTGATCACCCTGATGG
>CAZBMT010000404.1:0-2528 GCA_964492645.1 uncultured Cyanobium sp.
ACACCTTCAGCGCCGATGCACCGCTGAAGGCCATCACCGAACTGATGGAGAAGTGCTCCGGCATCGTCGTGATTGCCCTGGAGCGCTCCTACTTCCCCGCCGGTCTCGATAAGCGCGGCGGTCCGCGTCAGGTGAATCTGGCCGACACAAGGCTGCCGACACCCTGGAATCACATCGAAGCGGCGATGGCCTACACCAAGCACCTGCCCCTGCTCGTGATCGTCGAAGACGGCTTGAAGGCGGAGGGATTGCTGGAGCCGGGTTACGACTGGTACGTGCAGACCCTTCCCCTGGCCGAGACGGCGCTGGGCTCCAACGAATTCATCGGCGTGCTCGCCGACTGGAAGGAGAAGGTGCTGGCTTTCGAGCCGGGGTCCGGGTCGCCGCCAGGCTCATGCTCGGCGCTGCGGGGGCTGAACCCGGCGGAACTCTCGGTGCTCGAGCTGCTCGGTGCCCTGCGGCCGGTCCAGCTGTGGAGCGTGACGATCGCCCTGGCCGGTCTGCTGGCCGGGGCCTTCAGCCTCGGCGCCCGGCTGGTTCCCCCCTCGAAGCCGAGTCCGCCGCCAGCGCCGGGAGCTTTCCTGCCGGCCCCAGGCTGGGGGGCTGTCGGCCCGGGTCTGCCCCTTCGTCCAGGGCCATCATCCTGATTCAGCCGGCCGTCCCCACCCCCTGGCGCTGCAGCACCCCCACGCAGCGCCCGCACAGGGTGGGATGGTCCGGGTGCTGGCCGATGTCGTTCTCGTGGTGCCAGCAGCGTTCGCACTTCTGCCCCGCCGCCCGCGCGATCCGCACCCGCACCCCCTCCTCCTCGGTCTCCGCCAGGGTGGCCTCCGCCGTCGCCGGCCCGCCGACCCGCAGGGCCGACACCAGCAGCCAGTCGGCCAGGTTGTCCACCTCCGGGTGGGGGCTGGCCTCCACCAGGGCCAGGGCCTCCCGCAGGGGGCCCGCCTCCGTCCCGGCCTCCACCAGCTCCAGCTGCACCTGGGCCTCGAGGGAAGCGCCCAGTTCCCCCCGGCCCCGGCAGCCTTCCAGCACCCGGTTCACCTGGGCGCGCAGCTCCAGGATCCGCTGCATCGGCGCCAGCAGCTCCGGCGCGGCCCAGCTGCCCGGCACCGTGGGCCAGCCGCGCTCGAACACCGAGGCCTCAGCCACCGGGTACGGCAGGTTCTGCCAGATGTCCTCGGCCATGTGGCAGAGCACCGGCGCGATCAGCCCCGCCAGCCGCTCCACCACCAGGTGCAGCACGGTCTGGCAGCTGCGGCGCCGGACATCATCGGCCGCGCTCACGTAGAGCCGATCCTTGGCGATGTCGAGGTAGACGTTGGAGAGGTCGACCACGCAGAAGTTCTGCAGGGCCTGGAAGAAGCGGTAGAACTCGTAGCGCTCGAAATCGGCGCTCACCTCCTCGATCAGGCTGGCGGTGCGCTGCAGCATCCAGCGATCCAGCAGGGGCAGATCCTCGATGGCCACGGCATGCTCGGCCGGCACGAAATCGTGCAGGTTGCCCAGCAGATAGCGGGCCGTGTTGCGCACCTTGCGGTACACGTCCGCCAGCTGCCTGACGATGCCCGGTCCCAGGGGCACATCGGCGGAGTAATCCACCGAGCTCACCCACAGCCGCAGCACATCGGCCCCGTAGGGCGGCTCCTGCTTCTCGTTCCTGCCCCCCTCCACCAGCACAACGGGGTCGACCACGTTGCCCAGCGACTTGCTCATCTTGCGGCCCTTCTCATCGAGGGTGAAGCCGTGGGTGAGCACCCGGCGGTAGGGGGCATGGCCGTTCACCGCCACCGAGGTGAGCAGGCTGCTCTGGAACCAGCCGCGGTGCTGGTCGGAGCCCTCCAGATAGAGATCGGCGGGATAACCCAGCCCCCGGCCCTCCAGCACGGCGGCCCAGGAGGAGCCCGAGTCGAACCAGACATCCATCGTGTCGGTGCCCTTGCGCCACTGGTCGGCCTGGTCGGCCCAGGCCGGCGGCAGCAGGCCCGCCTCGTCCCGCTCCCACCAGACATCGGCGCCATGTTCGGCGATCAGCGCCTCGGCGTGGGCGAGGGTGTCGGCGTTGAGCAGCACCTCGCCCGTCTGGCGGTGATAGAAGACCGGGATCGGCACACCCCAGGAGCGCTGGCGGGAGATGCACCAGTCGCCCCGGTCGCGCACCATCGCCTCGATGCGGTTGCGGCCGCTGGCCGGCAGCCACTCCACCGCCGCGATCGCCGCCAGGGCCTGGGCCCGGAAACCGTCGACGGAGGCGAACCACTGTTCGGTGGCCCGGAAGATGGTCGGTTTCTTGGTGCGCCAGTCGTAGGGGTAGCGGTGCTCATAGCGCTGCTCGGCCAGCAGCAGCCCGGCATCCCGCAGGGCGGTGATGATCGCCGGGTTGGCGTCCTTGAGCACGTTGAGCCCGGCGAAGGGGCCCGCCTCGGCGGTGAGGGTGCCGGCCTCGTCCACCGGGCAGAGCACCGGCAGGCCGTACCTGGTGCCGGTGTGGAAGTCGTCGACCCCGTGGCCCGGGGCGGTGTGCACCA
>CAZBMT010000405.1:0-2526 GCA_964492645.1 uncultured Cyanobium sp.
TGCCCGGTGTCAACTACGTAGGCGGCTCGCGTCAATTACGTAGGCGGGTAGGGCCCACCCCCCTGCCATGGCAGGGGGGTGGGCCGCGCTGTCGGCCGGGGGCGGTTGGCGGGTAATTGACGCCCGGTCACGGCGATGAATCAGGCCTTGGCCGGGCCTCCCACGCGCCGTGCCCGCCTGCGGCGGTAGCTCTCGCCGTTGATCTGGATCAGGGTGCTGTGGTCCACCAGCCGGTCCACCGCCGCCACCGTCATGGCGCTGGTGGAGAACACGTTCTCCCACTCGCTGAACGGCTGGTTGCTGGTCACCAGCAGGGACCGGCGTTCGTAGCGGTGCATCACCAGCTCGAACAGCACCGAGGTCTCGGCCTCGTCCTTGCGGACGTAGCCGATGTCGTCGATCACCAGCAGGGCAAAGCGATCGAGGCGGTTGAGGGCCTTGGCCAGGGCGTAGTCGGCCTTGGCCCGCTGCAGCTCCTGCACCAGCGTTGTGGCGGTGTAGAAGCGTGCCGAGCGGTCCAGGGCGATCAGGCTGCGGCAGATCCCCGCCGCCAGATGGGTTTTGCCCACGCCGCTGGGGCCGAACAGCAGCAGGTTCTCGGCTCGATCCAGCCAGCCGGTGTCGTGGGCGAGCTGCTCGATCTGATGCCGGTCCAGATCGGGGATGGCGCCCCAGTCCATGTCCGCCAGGGTCTTGGGAACCGGCAGCTGGGCCTCATGCAACAGCCGCCGCAGCCTTGCCTGGTGCCGTTGCTGGTGTTCCTGCTCGGCCAGGACATAGAGGTAGCTGGCCGGGCTCCAGCCATCGGCAGTGGCCTGCTGTTCGGCTGCCTGCCACTGGCTGCGGAACTGCGCCAGTTTCAGCTGCTTGAGCAGCGAGGGCAGGGCTGTTTCCAGCGCTGGCCGGCTGGGGGGCTCCACCCAGGAGTTCGTCATAGCTGCAGAGGGTGTGTTCAGGGATGTCGAGTTGGGGCATGGCCGTCAGGCCCCGTGGGGGCCGCAGGCCGTAGTGATCGCGCAGGGAACTGAGGCTCAGCTCACCGCGGCGGAGCTGACGGCGCAGGTACCGCTCCACACCTGGTAGGTCATCGCTGCGGGCGGCGACATGGAGGGCCTCTACCATCACCTTGGCCGCCTCATCCGGCGGCAGAGCCGCCAGCAGCTGACGCCAGAGCTGCCGCCACGGTTCGCCGGGGAGCAGATCGTTCTGCAGCTGGGCGCGCAGCAGCGCCCGGGGTTTGCGGCGCAGGCTCTCGATCACGTGGCGGAAGTCGATCCGCCGCGGCGCCTTCTGCCCTTTGCGGGCATGCAGCCGCGGCAGGGTCTCCACGAACTGGCTGCGCAGGAACAGATCCAGCCGGTCGTGACGCAGGTGCACGCTCAGCTGCTGCCCGATCAACCGCGACGGGACGCTGTAGGTGACGGAGCGCACCTCGATCGTGCTGGTGCTCCGCACCGTCGCCACCACCGGCTCGTAGTCGGCAAAGCGCTCCACCGGCAGGGGCCGCAGATGCAGCTGCTCGATCGCCAGCTTCTGCTGCACGCTCGGCCGATTGTTGAGGTCGGCGCTGACCTGGGCAACCAGCTGGCGGTACTCCGCCTCGGTGGCGAAATCCCTGCTGCCGCGCTGGATCAGCTGCTGCTCCAATCGCCGTTTCCAGTGCCGGTGCGGGCCCTCGATCGCGCCGTTCTCATGGGCGACGCCTCGGTTGTTGCGGGTGGCGATCACGCCCAGGTGGGCGCAGAGTTCGCGGTAGCGGCTGGTGTAGTCACCGGCGTAGCTGCCGTCGCGGTTGCGGAAGCAGGCGCTGAGGCTGTCGGTACGGTGCTCCGCCGGTACCCCGCCGCAGAGAGCCAGGGCGTTCTGCAGGCTTTCGGAGAGGGCGACAAAGCTCTCACCGCCATGGATCACCGCCACATGGCACCAGCCCGAGAACGGCAGGCGGAAGTGGAACAGCCGGTGCTCCAGCACCTCCCCCGCCACGGTGATCGGCTCACCCTTGAGCAGCGTGAAATCGGAGATCCCCAGCACTCCGGCCCGGTGCTCCTGCAGGAACATCACCTCGCGGGCCGGGCCATGCAGGGCCCGCCATTGCTCGACGCGACGCTGCAGGGTTCGCTTGCGCCGGTACCACTCCTGACCTGGAAAGGTCCGCTCCAGGTGCAAGAGCAGCGTCTGCGGTTCCAGCTGCGGAGCCTTCTCCAGCATGGGAACGAGGACGCTCCCCCAGACCTCAGCCAGGGGATCAGCGCGGGTGCGCCAGTGGCGACCCCGCTGCTGCTGACCCTCGGGCTGCAGCTCACCCCGGTCGATCCGCTGGGCGCTGCGCACCGAGATCCCAACCGCATCGGCCGCCACCTGCTGGCTCAGCCCACCGGCCCGTTTGGCCATGTACCGCTCCTTGATCCGCAACGACAGAGGGGCGGGCATCGCGGGGCTCCAGACCGGCATCGGGAGCCCTGTTGTCGCGTCCTGAGACCCGCCTATGTAGTTGCGCGGTCCCGCCTATCTAATCGTCGCCGGACA
>CAZBMT010000406.1:0-2526 GCA_964492645.1 uncultured Cyanobium sp.
GAAGGGCCCTGAACCGCGCCCGGCAGCCCCCGCCCGTCACACTGGGGGCCCCAACGGCCTGCCCCATGGCTCCCTGCCGCCCCCCGAGCCCAGCACCCATCTGGAGACCACCGCCGCGCTCGATGCCAGGAAGGTGCGTTTCGAACTCAACCGGGTGTTGCTGCCGATCGGCATCGAGGGCACCTACGGCGTGATCCGCCATCCGGGCGCCTCCCTGGCGGTGCCCGTGCTCGAGGACGGCCGGGTGGTGATCCTGCGCCAGTACCGCTTCGCGGTGGCCGGCCGGCTGCTGGAGTTTCCGGCCGGGACCCTGGAGGAGGGGGAGGAGCCCCTGGGCTCGATGCGGCGCGAGCTGGAGGAGGAGACCGGCTACAGCGCCAGCCGCTGGGATCCCCTCGGCGCCATGCACCCCTGCCCCGGCTACTCCGATGAGGTGATCCACCTCTTCCTGGCCCGCGACCTCACCCTGCTGCAGGACCGCCCCCCCGGCGATGACGACGAGGACATGGAGGTGCTGCTGCTGGAGCCGGCCCGGCTGGATGCGCTCCTGGCCAGCGGCGACGAGGCGCTGGACGGCAAGACGGTCACGGCCTGGTACCGGGCCCGCCAGCTCCTGGCGCTCTGATGGCCCCGGAGCGCTGGCTGTTCTGGCATCGCCGTGACCTGCGCCTGGCCGACAACCTGGGCCTGGCGGCCGCGGCGGCCGCCACCCCGGCGGTCACCGGCCTGTACGTGCTCGATCCGACCATCCTCGACAGGGCCACGCTGGCGCCGGCCCGGGCCTGGTTCCTGGTCGAGAGCCTGCGGGAGCTGGCGGCCCGCTGGCGGGAGGCGGGCAGCCGGCTGCTGATCCTGCACGGCGATCCGGCCGCCCTGGTCCCCCAGGCGGCCCGGGCGGCTGGAGCGGCCGTGGTGGCCTGGAACCGGGAGGTGGAGCCCTACGGCCGCGAGCGCGACCGGCGGGTGGCGGCGGCGCTGCAGGGCCAGGGCACCCGGGTGCTGGTGGACTGGGACCAGCTGCTGGTGGCACCGGAGGCGATCCGCACCGGCGCCGGCGAGCCCTACCGGGTGTATGGCCCCTTCCTGCGCAACTGGCGCGGCCAGGTGGAGGGCCGCGCCGCCCTCAGTGCCGGATCGCCGGGCGCTCTGGAGCCGCTGGCGGCCCCGGGCGGCCTGCTGGATCTCGATCCCGCCGCCCTGCCGGCGGAGCGTGCCTCCTTGTGGGAGGCCCTGCCCAGGCTGGAGGCCGTGCCCAGCGCCGAGGCGCTGGGCTTCCCCTTCAGTGGCGCCGACCTCTGCCCCTGCCGCCCCGGGGAGGCGGCGGCCCTGGCCCAGCTGCAGGCCTTCGCCGACGGCGGCGTCAATGGCGGCCCCCTGGCGGCCTACGAGCCCGGTCGCAACCTGCCGGGGACGGCCGGCACCTCCGGCCTGTCCGCCGCCCTCAGCTTCGGCACCCTCAGCCCCCGCCAGGCCTGGGCCGCCGCCCAGCAGGCCCGAGCCCTCGCCCGCAGCGCCGAGGCCCTCACCTCGATCGGCGTCTGGGAGCAGGAGCTGGCCTGGCGCGAGTTCTACCAGCAGGCCCTGTTCCATTTCCCCGAGCTGGCCGACGGGCCCTACCGGCCCCAGTGGCGCCGCTTCCCGTGGGAGGACGACCCGGAGCGGCTGCGTGCCTGGGAGCAGGGGCTCACCGGCCTGCCGATCATCGATGCCGCCATGCGGCAGCTGAACGAGAGCGGCTGGATGCACAACCGCTGCCGCATGATCGTGGCGTCCTTCCTCGTCAAGGACCTGATCATCGACTGGCGCCACGGCGAGAAGGCCTTCATGGTCCGTCTGGTGGACGGCGATCTGGCGGCCAACAATGGCGGCTGGCAGTGGAGCGCCAGCAGCGGCATGGATCCCCGCCCGCTGCGCATCTTCAATCCCTCCACCCAGGCCGCCAAGTTCGACCCGGAGGCCACCTACATCCGCCGCTGGCTGCCGGAACTGGCCCATGTGGCCACCGCCGACCTGATCAGCGGCGAGATCGCACCGCTCGAGCGGCACGGCTACCCGGCGCCGATCGTCAGCCACAAGGTGCAGCAGGCCCGCTTCAAGGCGCTGTACGCCGCCCTGCCCCGGGGCTAGGCGGCCAGCGAGCGCTTCAGGCGACGACCGCTGCGGCCCCCACCAGGCGCCGCACGGCGGCGATGACGCTGTCCTGCTGCTCGGTGCTGAGTTCGGGGAAGATCGGCAGGCTGAGCACCTCGGCGCAGAGCCGTTCGGTCACCGGCAGGCTGCCGGGCCCATAGCCGAGGGAGGCGTAGGCCGGCTGCCGGTGGATGGGGATCGGGTAGTAGATGATCGTCGTCACCCCCGCCTCCTGCAGTTGCTGCTTGAGCCAGTCGCGGCAGCAGGCCTCGGGCAGGCCGTAGCTGGCGCTGTCGGCGGCCGGGGTGCAGCGGCCCTCGCAGGCGCTGGTGGCGGCCGGACAGCGGGGCACCCGCACCACGAACTGGTTCCAGCTGTGGCCCTCCGGTCCGGGCG
>CAZBMT010000407.1:0-2525 GCA_964492645.1 uncultured Cyanobium sp.
CCGGCCTGGCGGTGGTGGCGTTCCACGAGCTGCTGGGCTTCATCAACAACTTCCTGTTCGGCCCGTTCGTGGAGGGCCTGCTGGTGATCGGGCGCTCCTCGCCCGCCACCCCGGCCGACCTGCCGCCGATCGACCTGCCGCCGCTGGCTCCCGACAGCGGCACCCCCCTGCGTGCCCTGCTCCAGCTCGGGCTCGACGGCATCGGTCTGCTGGCGGCGCCGCCCCCGGCCCCCGAGCCCCCGCCGGTCAGCCTGCCCAACCCGCCGGACTGGCTGGCCCTCTGGCCGGTGGTGGTGGTCCCGACCCTCGGTGGTCTGGCAGTGGGCCTGCTGCGCCATGTCGCCGGCAGTATCGGTCCCGGTCTGTCGAGCCTGATGGCGATCGCCGACGGCCGCCAGGGGGGCGAACCGCGGCTGCCCCTGCTGCGGCTGGTGGCAGCCTCCCTCAGCCTGGGCAGCGGCGCCTCCCTCGGCCCGGAGGGGCCCAGCGTCGAGGGCGGCGGCAACATCGGCCTCTGGGTGGCCCTGAGGGGTCGCCTCTCCCCGCAGGCCCAGAAGGCGCTGGTGGGGGCCGGGGTGGCGGCGGGCCTGGCGGCGGGATTCAAGGCGCCCATCGCCGGGGTGTTCTTCGCCTTCGAGGGCAGCTACAGCGCCATCCCGGGGCGCCCCAGCCTGCGGGCGGTGCTGGTGGCGGCGGTGGCCTCGGCGCTCGTCACCCAGCTGTGCCTGGGCGACATGCCGATCCTGCGCCTGCCCGCCTACGAGGTGCGCTCACCGCTGGAGCTGCCCCTCTATCTGGGGCTGGGCCTGCTCGCCAGTCTGATGTCCTGGCTGCTGATCCGGCTGCTGGCCGCCGGCCGCGACGAGCGGGTCCAGGCCGTGGTGCGGCGGTTGCCCCCCGGTCTGCCCACGGCCCTGGGCGGGGCGGCCCTCGGGGGCATGGCCCTGGTGTTCCCCCAGGTGCTCGGGGTGGGCTATGACACGATCGAAGCCCTGCTCGGCCGGGACGGCGGCATCCCCCTGCTCACCCTGGTGGCCCTGATCGGCGTCAAGCTGGTGGCCACCACCGTCAGCAATGCCACCGGCTTCGTGGGCGGCGGCTTCGCCCCCTCCCTGTTCCTGGGGGCGGTGCTGGGGAGCTGTTACGGCCAGGCGCTGGGCAGCGGCGGTCTGAATCTGCCGGTGGCCGAACCCCCCGCCTACGCCATGGTGGGGATGGCGGCGGTGCTGGCCGGCAGTGCCCGGGCACCGCTCACCGCCCTGCTGCTGCTGTTCGAGCTCACCCGCGACATCCGCATCGTGCTGCCGCTGATGGCGGCCGCCGGCCTCAGCGCCGCCCTGGTGGAGCGCTGGCAGGGCATCCACGATCCCGGCCTGATGGGGCCTGATCCCCTGGAGGAGCGACGCCGCAGTCAGCTGGCGGCCATCCCGGTGGAGGAGGCCTTCGAGCCGGAGGCACCCCTGGTGCTGCCGGCCACCATGACGGCCTCGGCCGCCCTGGCCCGCCTGATCGACAGCCATGGGCATTGCCTGCTGGTGGAGCGGGCCGGGCTGGCCCTGGGGCTGGTGACGATCGCCGATCTGCAGCGTGGGCTCGGCTCGGAACTCAATCGCCCTCAGCCGCTGCGGCTCGAGGATTGCCTGCGCACCGAGCTGGTCTGGTTGCCAAGCGGGGTGAACCTGGATCGCCTTGAAGACCAGCTGGGACCCAATGGCCTGAGGCAGCTGCCGGTCTTTGCCCTGGAAGGGGGTTCGGGGGACCATCTGCCCCACGGACTGCCCCCCGGGGGACTGGCCGTGGAGTGTCTGCGTGGCATGGCCAGTCGCGACGGCATGGCCAGGGCACAGGCGCGGCGGCTTCAGGCCGCTTCGGAGCGGCTCTCCATCAGGGCTTCGGCGACGGGATCGGCCTGAGAGAGCAAGCCCAGAATCCGCTGCAGGTCCAGTTCGGAGAGCTCACCATCATTGCCCCACTTCAGCGAAGTGCTGTTCAGCTGATCGGTGGTGGGTTCGTGAGTGGAATCGAACATGGGAGGAAATCCGGCGGTCCTGGGGGGCGCCATTGTTGATCGCGTTTCAAGACATTAGGTGTTTGCACCCAGCCATCAAACCCTCGTTGAACAATCTCCAGAATCTCTTCGGTCGCTCCCCGATTCGCCGCCATTCGGCCTTCGGTGATCAGGGTTTGACAACCACCGGTGTTCCCACTTCCACCTGATCGAACAGGGCGCGGACGTGGGGGGTGAGCATCCGGACACAGCCGTTGGTGACGGCGGAGCGCGAGGTGACCGTCCAGGCCCAGGCGCTGGGGGTGCCGTGGATGCCGTACTGGTTGGGGCCGCTGCGCTTGAAGCCGATCCAGCGATCCCCCAGGGGCCCATTGGGGCCTTTGGTGGGATTGACCTTGCCGCTCACCGTGCTCTGGTACTGGGGATTGACCACCTTGGTCTCCACCAGGAAGCGCCCCTTGGGGGTGGGGGTGCGGGAATCGCCGATGGCCACGGGCCAGCTGCCCAGCACCTTGCC
>CAZBMT010000408.1:0-2520 GCA_964492645.1 uncultured Cyanobium sp.
GCCGGCTCCCAGATCGAGATGATGAAGTACGACATGGGCGGCAGCGCGGCGGTGCTGGGGGCGGCCCGCGCCATCGCCGAGATCCGTCCCGCGGGCCTGGAGGTGCACGTGATCGTGGCCAGCTGCGAAAACATGATCAGCGGCGGCGCCATCCATCCGGGGGATGTGCTCACCGCCTCCAACGGCAAGACCATCGAGATCAACAACACCGACGCGGAGGGGCGTCTCACCCTGGCCGACGCCCTCGTCTACGCCTGCGGCCTGGAGCCCGATGCCATCGTCGATCTCGCCACCCTCACCGGGGCCTGCGTGATCGCCCTGGGCGAGGAAATCGCCGGACTTTGGTCCCCCAGCGACGTCCTCGCCGGGGCCCTGATTGCCGCCGGCACCGCCGGTGGCGAGGCCCTCTGGCGCATGCCCCTGCGCGGCTCCTACAAGAAGGGGCTCAAGAGCCACGTCGCCGACATGAAGAACACAGGGCCGCGGCCCGGGGGCTCGATCACCGCCGCGCTCTTCCTGCAGGACTTCGTCACCCGGGGGCTGCCCTGGGCCCACCTCGACATCGCCGGCACCGTCTGGAGCGACAAGGCGCGGGGGCTGGATCCGGCGGGAGCCACCGGGTTCGGGGTGCGCACCCTGGTGGCCTGGCTGCTGGCGGGCGCCCCGGCCTGAACGGCAGCGTCGCCGTCCCCGGCGGCTCTGGCGGCCGGGGCTTGCGGCCTAGGTTTGCTTCCAGACCAGACAACGCATCGCCCCATGGCCGTTCACAAGATCCGCTGGTATGTGAAGGCCCAGCTCGGTGTGCTCCTGCTCCCCGCAGGCCTCTGCCTCTTCGGGGAGGGGGTGATCCGCAAGGGCATCCACACCTGGTCGGCCCTGGCGGCGGCGGCCGACCAGGGGCAGACGCTGCCGGAGGCCGGCCCCTGGGTCTGGTACGGGGCCCTGGGGCTGATCCTGATCAATGCCGGGGTCGGGCTGATGATCGAGAGCGGCCTGTTGCGCGGCTACCCCCGCAACCCGCCCCGCTCCTGAGCCCCTGCTCAGACAGCCACCGGTTCGATGTCGCCCCGGCCGGGGAGGTGGGCGTGCAGTTCGGCGGGAGATTCCAGACGGTGGATCTGCCAGGTGGCCTTGTCACCGAAGCTGGCCTGGAGCTTGTCAAGATCGTCGGACGCCTGCCTCGGGCTCGCGTAGGGCCCGATGTGGCGCGTCTGCAGACCGTCCCGGATGGTCAGCAGATACATACAGAAGCCCTCCGGTGATGGAGCAAACGCTAGTGCATTTTCCCGGCCGAGACAGGGGGGAAGGGGCGTTCTGTTTCCCCTGCGGCGGATGTGCATCTCCGCCTGTGCTGGCTTCAGCCTCCCTGCCAGCGCTGGCTGGTGCGGGCCCGCTTTCCCCAGACCGCGTCCAGGCGACGGTCGCGGCCGCAGGACCAGCGGTAATAGTTGTATCGGACGCCGTTGCGCTTGGCGTAGTTCTGGTGGTACCCCTCGGCCGGCCAGAACTTCGCCAGGGGCCGGATCATCACCTTGATGGCCGCCGCCGGCTTGCCCAGCTCCCGGGCGGCCGCCACCAGGCTGTTGCGTGCCTCCACGGCCTGGTTGGCGCTGGTGGTGAAGATCACGGGCCGGTAGGAGTCGCCGCGGTCGCAGAACTGGCCACCGCCGTCGAGGGGGTCGATGTTGCGCCAGTAGGCCCGCAGCAGGGCGTCGTAGCGGATTTCAGTGTTGTCGAAGCGCACCCGCACGACCTCCTGGTGGCCGCTTCCGCCGGCGGAGACCTGCTTATAGGTGGGGTTCGCCGATTTGCCGCCGCTGTAGCCGCTCTCCACGTCGAGGACCCCGGGCAGCACCTCCAGATCGTGCTCCAGGCACCAGAAGCAGCCGCCGGCCAGTACGGCCTCCTCGGTCGCCGCCAGGGCCGGGGCCACCGGCCCGCCGAGGGCCAGCAGCAGACCAAACAACAGGGCGATCAGTCGCATGGGATGAGTCCCGGGAAGGGTTCCAGAATCGCCGTCGCGGCCCGGCGGGTGACGCCCGGCTCGCCGAGCTTCTGCCTGAGACGAACGTAGCCCTCCAGCACCCGCTCCCGCGCCCCGGAGGCGGGATCAAACAGCGGCCGCAGGGCAGCCATGATGCTGTCCGGGGTGAAATCATCCTGGAGCAGTTCCGGCACGAGCCGTTCTCCCAGCACCAGGTTCACCGGGGAGATGTGGGCCACGTTGAAACGGATCACGTGCCTGGCCAGGAACGCCGTCGGCCGGCTCACCCGGTAGCCGGTCACCTGGGGCACCCCCCGCAGGGCCAGTTCCAGGTTGGCGGTGCCGGATTTGGTCAGGGCGGCGTCGGCCGCGGCACAGAGCAGGGGCCGCAGGGCATCGGCCTCACCGGCCGGGATCACCCGCACCGCCGTGGCTCCGGCCGCCCGCATGGTCTCCGCCAGGACCGCCTCGAACCCCGGCAGGCCGGCGGGCAGCAGCACCTGCAGGTCGGGATGGTCTCGCTGCAGCAGGGCCAC
>CAZBMT010000409.1:0-2515 GCA_964492645.1 uncultured Cyanobium sp.
GGGTGATTCCGGTGAGGCCCGCAGCTACGCCGCCAGCCTGCTGGGCTCAGGGGCGGCGGCGATCAGTGGTGGAACCCCGAGGCCGTCGCCTCGCTGAGGGCGGTGTGGCCGGGGTGGCTGGCAAAGAAGTCGAGCGACTGGCGGATGTTCTCCAGCAGCAGGTCGGCCAGGTCCCGGCTGACGCCATGGCGCACCAGGATCCGCTGCACGGTGATGTCCTGGCAGTGGGCCGGCAGGCTGTAGGCCGGCACCTGCCAGCCGCGCACCCGCAGGCGGTCGGCAAGGGCGTAGAGGTTGAAGTTCACCGCGCTTCCTTCCCGGATCCTCCAGGTGAGGGCAGGAATGCCCGATTGATCCTCCCCGCCGAACAGGATCTCGAACGGCCCCAGCTTGGCGATCTCCCGGGCCAGGTACTGGGCGGTGGCGTAACAGGCGGCATGCACCTTGCGATAGCCCTCCCGGCCCAGGCGCAGGAAGTTGTAGTACTGGCAGACCACCTGGCCCCCGGGCCGGGAGAAGTTGAGGGTGAGGTCGCGCATGTTGCCGCCCAGGTAGTTCACCCAGAACACCATCTCCCCGGGCAGATCAGCGGCCTGCCGCCACAGCACCCAGCCCACCCCCAGGGGCGCCAGGCCGAACTTGTGGCCGGAGGCATTGATCGAACGCACCCGCGGCAGGCGGAAGTCCCACACCAGGTCGGGGGCGCAGAAGGGGGCCAGGAAGCCGCCGCTGGCGGCGTCCACGTGGATGGGGATGTCGAGGCCGGCGCGGGCCTGCAGGTCATCGAGGGCGGCCGCCAGGGCCTGCACCGGTTCGTACTGGCCGGTGAAGGTGACCCCCAGGGTGGGCACCACGCCGATGGTGTTCTCGTCGCAGAGGCGCAGGGCCGCTTCCGGGCTGAGGATCAGCTGGTCGGGCTGCATCGGGATCTCGCGGTGCTCGATGTCCCAGTAGCGGCAGAACTTGTGCCAGCAGATCTGCACCGGCCCGGTCACCAGGTTGGGCCGGTCGATGGGCTTCCCCTCCCCCTGGCGCCTTGCCTCCCAGCGGCGCTTCATCGCCAGGCCACCGAGCATGGCCGCTTCGCTGGAGCCGGTGGTGGAGCAGCCGATGGCGTCGTCGACCGCGGGGGCGTGCCAGAGGTCGGCCACCATGCGGGCGCAGCGGGCCTCGATCTCGGCGGTCTGGGGATATTCGTCCTTGTCCTCGATGTTCTTGTCGATGCACAGATCCATCAGGGCATGGACCTCGTCCTCCACCCAGGTCTGGCAGAAGGTGGCCAGGTTCTGGCGGGAATTGCCATCCAGCATCAGCTCGTCGCGGATCGCGGCGAACACGGCACGCGGGTTGTGCTCCCTGCTGGGGAACTGGTTCTTCGGCAGCGTGACCGAGAGATCGGAGGACGAATAGATGTCGTCCTCCAGGGAGTATCCGGCCGCCGCTCTGTCGTGGAGGGTCATCGATCGCACCGGCGCTCACCTGGCGTGTTCAGGCTAGGAGCCGCGTTGATGAAGCAAAGCCATGGCGCCGCCGCGGTCGACCGCCGCCGCTGGGAGGAATCCCCGCGCGGCACCCGGCGGCGACGGACAATGGAGCCCAGACGCCGGCACCCCCGCCATGGGTTCGCCCGCCACCATCACCACCACGGAGGCGGCCTTCGCCCGCTTCGATGCCCTCCCCCCGGTGGAGATCCCGTTCATGCTCGGGGCCTGGAGGGGGGAGAGCGTCCCCACCGGCCACCCGCTCGATGGCGCCTTGGAGGCCTTTCACTGGCATGGCAAGCGCTTCGACAGCGCCGAGGAGGTCCATCCGCTGGTGTTCCGCACCCTCGGTGGCGGCCGCACCTGTCTGGAGCCCAGGGCCATCGGGCCGGGGCTGCGCCTGAGCGGGCGCGTGCCGATCCCCACCGCGCCGCTGGCCGGCCGCCTCTTCCAGCTGCTGCTGCCCCTGTTCAGCACGCGCCGCTCCGGAGCCCGGCTGCGGATGACCCGCTACCGCGGCGTGGAGAGCGCCACCATGCAGTACGACCACCTCCCCATCAACGATGTCTTCCGCCGGGTGGACGATGACACCGTGCTGGGGGTGATGGACCTCAAGGGCATGGAGACCCCGTTCTTCTTCCTGCTGCGTCGCGAGGGACCGGGACCGTCACATTCCGTTACGATTTGCTGAGGAAGGGTCTTTCCGGGTGAGGACCACTCCGCAACGCCTTTTCCCGCCCTTGTTCTCCCCCTGATCGCCATGCGTTGGACCGCCGCCGACATCCCCGACCAGTCCGGCCGGATCGCCCTGGTCACCGGAGCCAACAGTGGTCTGGGTCTGGAAACGGCCCGGGCCCTGGCCGCCCGCGGCGCCACCGTGCTGCTGGCCTGTCGCTCCCTGGCGAAGGCCGAGCAGGCCCGTGAGGAGCTGATCACCGCGGCCGCCTCCACCGGCGCCCTCGACCTGCTGCCCCTGGATCTGGCCGACCTCGCCAGCGTGACGGCCGCCGCCCGGACCGTCGCCGAGCGCTACG
>CAZBMT010000410.1:0-2513 GCA_964492645.1 uncultured Cyanobium sp.
CGGCTCGGTGGTCTCGATCCTGCCGGTGCTGCTGCTGTTCGTGCTGCTGCAGCGCACCATCCTGCCCAGCGCCAGCGGCGACGCCGTCAAGGGCTGAGGCCCCCCAGGGGAGCTCAGGGACCGACCACCGGCGGGGGGCGGAGCACACCGCCGCCGTCACCGCGCTCGGCCGGGGCCGGGCCGGGGCGGCCACCGGGCCCCGAGGAGGGCATCGGTGGGGCGGGGAAAGGGTCCGGATCCCGCTGGGGACGGCGCACTGCCCGGCCCTGCAGGTCGGCGAGGGCGGAACGCCACTGGTCCTGCTGCTGCTCGAGGGCCTCCAGCCGCTGGGCTCCGGCCTCCAGGGTCTGGAGGCGGCCCACCATCGCCCGCTGCTGCTCCTCCAGCACGGAGGTGCGATCGAGGGCGCGGCTGTTCTCCAGTCCCTGCAGACGCTGCTCCAGCCGCATCAGCAGCTGGCTCTGCTCGCGCGTCCTGGCCAGGATCACCAGGAACAGGACGGCGAGCATGGAGCTCAGGCCGATCTGCAGCCAGCTGGTCCAAAGCGGCGGGCCGGCGGCCGGCGGCGGGGAGGAACGCCGGGAACCGTCGTCGTCGTCGCGGTCGGTGATCGAGACCATGGGCCCCCTGTCCTGACCCATCCTGCACGCAGCGGTCCGGAGCGTCAGCCGCCGGCCCCCGGGAGGCCCGTGCCGCTTCGGGCGACGGCACCCGCCAGCAGCTCCGCCACGGTGGAGCGGTAGACGGCGCTCGCCTGCTCCGGATCGCGGCCGATGCAGGTCATGCCCAGCTTGCCGAACTCCGAGAGGCAGCCCAGCAGGTGAAAGACGCTGCCCTGCAGGCGGGCCGGGTCGTAGTGGAGGCCGGCCTCGGCCACGATGTCGATCAGATCGAGCGGCATCAGGCCCCGCAGGCGGGGGTCGCTGAGGTTGTCGGTGGCGCGGTAATGCAACGGCTGGCCGGTGGGGGAGAGGAAGCGGCCGGTGGCGGGGTCGAGGCTGCCGGCGGTGATCGCCCGCAGGGCCATGAAGGGGTGGGTGGTGCCCCCCTGGCGCAGGTTGACCTCGATGGCCTGCAGATCCCACGTCTCGTCGAAGCGGCGGGCGATGAAGTCGACCCCGAAGCGCTCGAGGGCCCCCTCGACGGCGAGGGCCCGGCCGACGGCCTGGCCGTGCTCCATCAGCGCCACCCGGTAGGGCTCGGCGGCGGGAAAGCAGCAGCCCAGGTAGGTCTGGCCGCCGGCGCCACCCAGGATCTGCTCGTGGGTGGAGAGCACCTCCACCGTTCCGCCCGGGTGGATCGTGCCCTGCACGCTCGGAGAGCGCAGGGCGTCACCGCCCTCCAGCCAGGCCTCGGCCAGGGCCCCCTGGCTGCCCAGCAGCTCCGTCCAGCCGGCCGCCGGCATCGGCAGATCGTCGAGGGCCCGCCGCATCCGGCCGACCCGCTCCCTCCGGGAGAGGCCGGCCAGCGCCAGAGGGGCGAAGTCCAGCCGGGCATTGCCCTCGCCGCTGAAGCCCTGGTTCAGCTTGACGACACAGCCGCCCAGCCCGGGGTTGCTCTCCCACAGATCGCTCACCGCCTCCGCCAGGTCGTCGAGGCTGTGGGCCAGCCCGGTGCCGGGGGGATGGGGCACACCGCAGCGGGCGAACAGCTCCCGGCTGCCCGCCTTGGTGCCCCAGTAGCCCAGGGCCGGGTCGGTGCCCAGCAGGGGCACCTGCAGACGCTCGGAGAGGCTCTTCTCCAGCTCGGTCACCACGTAGCAGATGATGAAGCTCCGGCCCGGCCGCAGCCGCTCCCGGATCCGTCCCAGCAGGGCGGGCCGCTCCAGCAGCTTCTGGGTCAGGGGCCTGGCGGAGCCGTCGTCGGTGTCGAACAGGTGCAGCCGGCGGCGGGCATGGGAGGTGGGCACCCCAGGCATCAGCTCCAGGACCGCGTCCACCACCAGCTCGGGCAGCAGCTTGCTGGTCACATAGACGACCTGCACGCCGGGGTTGCGCAGCCGCATCAGGGAGAACAGCTGGCGTTCCTCGTAGTGGTGGGCCCCGGTCACCAGGGCCAGCTGGGAGGGATCCATGGTGAGCGAAGGCACCATCAGCAGGTCGAAATCCGCACCCGCCCCGCCAGCGGCATCGCCATGCTCCCGGCCCCACGGGGCCTGCAGCCCCTGCTGAAGTTGGCGGAAGCTCAGGGCCATGGCCGGATGGGCGGAATGTCGTCATGCTGACCACCACAGCGACCAGCGCCCATGGAGTCGTTCACGGTGAGTGCCCTCGGCTATGGCGCCGCCTCACTCACCACCCTCAGCCTCTTCCCCCAGGCGCTGAAGACCGTGCGCAGCGGCGACACCAGCGCCATCTCGCTGCGGATGTACGGCCTGTTCACGCTGGGGGTGCTGGCCTGGGCCGTCTACGGCCTGCTGCGGGCCGACGGGCCGGTGATCGCCGCCAACCTGATCACCCTGGTGCCGGCGTCGGTGGTGCTGGAACGCAAGCTGCGGGCCCTGCTGGAGGGGA
>CAZBMT010000411.1:0-2511 GCA_964492645.1 uncultured Cyanobium sp.
CCGAGCAGATGCGCCAGTGCAAGCAGCGCATGAACACCTTCGCCTACATCGGCTCGGTGCGCGACAAGCCGATCGTGCGCTGCGTCTATCAGACCGACATCTCCGGCAACAAGTTCCAGACCCGGGGGGTCGCCGGCGCCGCCGATGACGCCGTCGGCATCACGCCGGAGGCCGATCAGTTCTGAGTCCGTTACGCTCGGCCAGCCCCGGCGTCGTCTGCACCTGACGCAGGGGGCTGTCCGGGCTGGCGAACACCGGCAGCACTTCGCGGCGGAAGGCGTCGGAGGCCCTCGAGCAGTAGCGGGCCGGGTGGGTGATCAGCTTCAGCTGGCGCCGCACCATCAGATCGGCCACCTGGGGGCGGTGCAGGGTGCCGGCGGCCAGTTCCCGCTCGATCGACACCACCGGCAGGAACGCCGCCCCCAGGCCCGCCTGGACGGCGTTCTTGATGGCCTCGAAGGAATTCAGCTCCATCTCGATCTTGAGCCGCTGCACGTCGAGCTTGGAGCGGCTGAGCAGCTGGTCCACCATCTTGCGGGTGGTGGACTGGGCGTCGAGGCAGACGAAGCCGAGGCGGTAGAGGTCGTCCTTGGTGAGCTCCGGCAGGCGGGAGAGCGGGTGCTTGGGGGGCAGCACCAGGGCCAGTTCGTCGTTGGCGTAGGGCACGACCTGCAGCAGATCGTTGAGATCGGCCGGCAGTTCGCCGCCGATGATCGCCAGGTCGATCTGCCCGTTGGCCACGCTCCAGCCGGTGCGGCGGGTGCTGTGCACCTGCAGCTGCACCGCCACGTCGGGGTACTTCTGGCGGAAAAGACCGATCATCCGGGGCATCAGATAGGTGCCCGTCGTCTGGCTTGCCCCCACCACCAGGGAGCCGCCGCGCAGGTTGTGGAGATCGTCGAGGGCCCGGCAGGCCTCCTGGCACTGGCTCAGGATCCGGTCGCAGTAGCTGAGCAGCAGGTGGCCGGCCTCGGTGAGCTGGGCCTTGCGGCCGCCGCGGTCGAACAGGGAGACGTCGAGCTGCTTTTCCAGGTTCTGGATCTGCAGGCTCACCGCCGGCTGGGTGACGTAGAGGCTGTCGGCCGCCTTCTTGAAGCTGCCCTCACTGGCGATGGCGCGCAGGATGCGCAGCTGGTCGAGGGTGAAAGGCAGATCAGCCATGGGTCGGGGAGGCCGTGGGGGGACCGTTCGCCGGAGCCGGCATGCCGTGCGGAACTCTAGGGGCCCCGGCCGATGGCGAGAATCGCCCTGTCACATCCGCGGCCGGTGGCCGCTCCCCCATGCCCTCGCTCCCCCTGCTACCGGCGGGCCCCCAGCACAGCAGCGTGGTCATGCTGGCCCTTCTGGTGCTCTTCGCCCTGATCCACAGCGGCGGGGCCTCCCTGAGGGCCTGGGGGGAGGAGCGGATCGGGGCCCGGCTCTGGCGCCTGCTGTTCGCCGGGCTCAGCATCCCCTCGGCGGTGGTGGTGGTGGGCTACTTCCTGGCCCACCGCTACGACGGGGTCAGGCTCTGGAACCTGCAGGACCAGCCCTGGGTGGTGCCCGTGGTCTGGACCGGTACGGCCATCAGCTTCCTCTTCCTGTATCCGGCCACCTACAACCTGCTGGAGATCCCGGCCGTGCTGAAGCCCCGGGTGCGGCTGTACGCCACGGGGATCATCCGGGTGAGCCGCCATCCCCAGGCCGTGGGCCAGGTGCTCTGGTGCGCCACCCACCTGCTCTGGATCGGCACCAGCTTCACCCTGGTGGCCTGCGTGGGGCTGGTCGGCCACCACCTGTTCGCCGTCTGGAACGGCGACCGGCGCCTACGCAACCGCTTCGGGGCGGCCTTCGAGGAGCTGCGGGCCTCCACGTCGGTGCTGCCCTTCGCCGCCGTTCTGGACGGCCGCCAGACCCTGGTGGCGGCGGAATTCCTGCGGCCTTCCCAGCTGGGGATCGCCATCGCCATCGCCATCTTCTGGTGGGCCCACCGCTGGATCGGCCTCGGCGCCACCAGCTTCTCGCGCACGGCCCTGGCCCACTGGCTGGGCTGAAGCATCCGGCCGTTCCCGGCGGCTTCCGGTGGCCGGCCGGGTCGATGGGCAGGCCCCCACAGAGCCGGAGCCCGGCCGGCGGGCCTGCCTAAACTCGCGCCAACAGAGCCCCCAGGATGCCCGCCGCTTCCGACCTTGCCTGGCTGATCCCGGTGCTTCCCCTGCTGGGGGCCTGCCTCACCGGCCTGGGGCTGATCACCTTCAACCGCACCGTCAACCGCCTGCGCAAGCCGGTGGCCCTGCTGCTGATCACCAGCGTCGGCATGGCCGCAGTCCTCAGCTTCGCCATCCTGGCCGAGCAGCTCGCCGGTGCCGGTGCCACCGAGGTCCTCTTCGACTGGGCCGGCGCCGGCAGCTTCCACCTGCAGATGGGCTTCCGCGTCGATGCCCTCGGTGCGGTGATGCTCTCGCTCGTCACCACCATCGCCCTGCTGGTGATGGTCTATTCCGACGGCTACATGGCCCACGACAAGGGCTA
>CAZBMT010000412.1:0-2502 GCA_964492645.1 uncultured Cyanobium sp.
TGGGAGCGGGAGATCGCCGCCGCGTTGCCCCGCAGCGATGTGCTCACGCACCTCGAGCCGATCGAGGACCCGAGGTCCTGGGACGACCAGGGCTTCCGCTGGGAGGAGGGCTGAGCCCCATACGATCCAGCCAGCCGTCGCAACGCCACCCAACCCCATGGCCACCTATCTGATCACCGGCACCAACCGCGGCATCGGCCTGGAGTACTGCCGCCAGCTCCAGGCCCGGGGCGATACGGTGGTGGCGGTCTGCCGCACCCCGTCGCCGGAGCTGGAGGGCCTGGGGGTGCGCATCGAGGCGGGCATCGACCTCACCGACGCGGCCGCCATCGACGCCCTGGTGGAACGGCTCGGCGGCCTCAGCCTGGACGGGCTGATTCTCAACGCCGGGATCCTGGAATCCACCAGCCTCGCGGCCCTCGATGCCGGGAGCCTGCGGCGCCAGTTCGAGGTGAACGCCATCGCCCCCCTGCGGCTCACACGGGCCCTGCTGGGCCATCTGGGCGAGGGCTCCAAGGTGATCCTGATGACGAGCCGCATGGGCTCGATCGACGACAACGGCTCCGGCGGCTCCTACGGCTACCGGATGTCGAAGGTGGCGCTCAACATGGCCGGCAAGTCCCTGGCCATCGACCTGCGGCCCCGTGGCATCGCCGTGGCCATCCTCCACCCCGGCCTGGTGAGCACCCGCATGACGGGCTTCAGCGCCCAGGGCATCAGCCCGGAGGAATCCGTGCGCGGCCTGCTGGCCCGCCTCGACGCCCTGACCCTGGAGACCAGCGGCAGCTTCTGGCACGCCAACGGCCAGCGGCTGCCCTGGTAGGGCCCTACGGCAGGCCCAGCTGCAGCTCCAGGCTCCGGCCGCCCCGCTCGATGCGCAGGCCCAGGGGCCGGCCCACCGGGTGCGCCGCCACCTTCTCGATCACCTGGCGGGCACTGCGCACCGGCTGGCCGGCGACCGCCGTGATCCCATCGCCGACCCGCAGGCCGGAGCGCTCCGCCAGCGAACCGGGGGCCACCTGGCGGATCTCCACCCGTCCGCCGTGGGTTTCCAGGTACACCCCCAGCCGCAGGCCCGCCGGCGACGGCGTCACCACCCCGAACACCGCCGTCGCCAGGCCTGGCCGCAGCGCCGCGCAGTCGAGGGCAGCCTCCCAGGGCAGCAACCAGGCCGCCTCTCCCAGGCCCAGGGCCCGCAGCTGATGGGGCACGCCGTGGCCCCCGGCCAGGTGGCCGTTGCCGATCAGGGCCACCACCGGGGCGCCGGGGCGCCGGCGGTGCTGCGCGGCGATGGCCTCGGCCATGGCCCGGTCCCACAGCAACTGGCTCTCCACGAAGCGGTTGAAGGAGGGATCCTCGAGGCCGGGCAGCCCCTGGCCGCTGCTGGGCACGAAGGGATGGTGCCGCCAGAGCCGGTGCAGCTGGGCCCGGTAGGCCGCGCTGGCCGGCGCCGGTTGCCCCACCCCCTCCCGCTCGCCGGCGGGCACCGCCGCGAACCCCTCGGCCCGCACCCGCCGCACCAGCCGGCGCTCCACGTTCAGGGCCAGCAGCGGCAGCCGCCGGTCGCGGGCGAAGCGCAGGATCGGCAGGTAGAGGTCGGCGTCGTAGCCCCAGATGGCCGGCCAGTCGAGGGCGTCGAGGAAGGCGCGCTCCTCCAGGGCCCCGGCCACCCAGCGGTCGAGCACCGGCTGCCGCCGGCGCGGCACCATCTCCAGGCCGAGGACCAGGTCGGGGCGTCGCGCCTGCAGCGCCTGGAGGGTGGCCAGCTGCCAGCGGTGGTGGGCGGCGCTGTCGTGGCGCTCCCCCAGCAGCACCACCGGACGCCGGGCCAGGCGATCGAGCAGCTCATCGGCCGCCACGGTCCGGGGACCGGTGGCGCTGGGCTCCACCCAGGCGCCGGCGGGCACACAGGCGCTGGCGGCCACGCGCCCCGGCGTCCCCAGCAGGGCGGCCAGGCCCAGGGCCAGCCCGGCGGCCCCGGTGCGGCGGCGGTGCCAGCGGCCGGGCGGGATCAGCGGATCTTGCCGATCTGGCGGCCCACCTTCTCGATAGGGCTGTAGGCCGCCGCATTGGCGGGGATGAACCGCTGGGCGCCGAACAGCTCGAGCACCTCCTTCTGGGCCGGGTTGGTGGCGCGCCAGCTGAGGATCGCCGTCCTCATCCGGGCGGTGAAGCCCTTGCCGAAGCGCTTGTCGAGATCGGGCTGGGCAATCCAGTGGTAGTTGGGATACCCGGGGGTCTTCCAGATCGGAATCACCTTGGCGCGGTTGACCTTGCCCTCGCTGAGGTTGCTGCGCCAGACCTCCTCGCTGACGGCGCCGGCCTGGTAGGCGCCGCTCTGCACCAGGGCGATCGTGGCGTCATGGCTGCGGCTGAAGCCGGGGGCACCGCCGGCGAAGTCGGACAGCTTGACCCCGGCCTGATTCAGGTAGAACTGGGGCATCAGGCGTCCGGAGGTGGAGCTCTCCGAACCGAAGGTGAAGCGCTTGCCCTTCAGCTCCG